>NZ_BRYH01000035.1:0-1129 GCF_054772055.1 Lacrimispora brassicae
CTGGTAGGAACGGCCAGACGAAGATGCTTTTACTTCCATGGCAATTTCTTCATCCACAGTACGTTTCATAATCGATACCAGATTAGAAAAGAACAAGGTTAAGTAAAAATCCTGCCGCAGGATCTGGGAGCTGCTTCCTGAGAAGTTCTCCAGCTGAAGCCGGTCTTTGAGCTCCTGGTATTTTCCCTCAATTCCCCAACGGAGAAAATACAATTCTTTTAATAACTCCACGGTGATTTCTGGATCGAAGATATTGGTAATAAGAGTTTCTTCCCCGCCGCCTTCTAAGGAGAAGCGGACTACGCGGACGAGAGTATCGTGTCCTTTCGGGTATTTGGGGCCATAATGAATCACGATGTCATTGGAATCCGCACCCTCCATGGCCTTGGTGCTGTTTTTCAGCCTCATGACAAAAAGCTGCTTCTTCTGTGTAAGCTCCTCAAACATATCAAAAGAGGGATAGCCCCGGTCAAAGATAAGAATACTTTCTAAAGGGATATCCAGGCAGTCAAGGCTCTCCAGATGTTTTAGAGCAAAAGCCCTTTCACTGTAATTGCAGATGTTCATCTGGGCATCAATCATGATATCGTTCATTACGTCAAAAAGAACAGAGGCTGAAGCCATTGCAAACTGCGTACCTGTCTGATTCGTGCTGGTACCAAATTCGTTTAAATTCTGCTTGGTTTGGGGCATTTGCAGAGTCGTTCCATCTATGGCGAGTATCCGGTAGCCATGCCATGTGTCAGGAGAAGTACAAAGCTGATAGTACATGGAACAGGAAACCCTCATCAATTCCTGGAATGCCTGAATATGAATGCCCTTACGTGCCTTTGCAACAGCCTGCTTTGAAAGTTCCTGTATGCCCAGCTGCGGGAAATCCTCTAAAAAATCAATGATATTAATGGACATAGATTTTTTAGACTGATGCAGAAGGAAATACATCAGGTTTTCAAAACCAAGCTTTCTTTTTCTTGTAAAACAATTGCCAATACGGTAAGCTTTCTTAAAATCCTCTGAGTGAATCAGGGATTGTACCGTTTCAATAATGGATTGGCATATGGTAATCCCCTCCATGTGGCACCACCTCCTAAAAAAGTATTTAAAAGAGGGGCTGAATTTTTCGCCACAT
>NZ_BRYH01000036.1:0-65183 GCF_054772055.1 Lacrimispora brassicae
CTTTATCAGAAGCAAAGTGGTAAACTTTTTCACTGTCAAATGGTAAACTTTTTCACTGTCACGAGCGGTAAACTTTTTGAATGTCAAAATCGTCGGATTGGTAAACTAATTCGGTATCAACCTGGTAAACTTTCAAAATGTCAGGTGGTAAATATTTTCATTGACATTCACACTCTACAATCCATTTTAGCCATAATTATTCCATTTATAATTATATTTAAAGTATATCATGACTGCTAAACGAAAACTAGATTCATTTTCATTCGCTATATTTGTCATTATTCGACAACATCATTATCGTAGGCTTGTGTCAAGCGAAAGACTAAAATTTTTTAATTTTAAATAGCTATGATTCAATTGAATCATAGCTATTTATGGATAATTGAGTGCGTGGTTAAAATATTGCAGCGTCACAATAATAAATTACTATCGTCATAGAAAAACAATATTATCAAGTAATTGGCTTTGTTAATGCCGAACTTTGAAAATGCTTATTTCGCTCTATATTATTAATTCTGAAGTTTTAATTACTTTAGCAAACATACCATTTAATGCCGCCATAAATGAATTATGCACTGTTTTGGCTGGTATTGTTGTTCCATTAAAAGATAAATCCTTTGTAGTACAGGCATCCTCAATTAAAGTTACATCTATGCCATAATCTTTTGCCGCCCGTACAGTCGTGTCAATGCACATATGGCTCATCATGCCACAAACAACAAGGCTTTCAATATTATTTTCTTTTAGTATTGAACCAAGGTTTGTTTCAAAAAAACTATTAGGGGCATGTTTAATTACAATATACTCACTTTCCAATGGTTCTACTGCAACATGAATCTTTACCCCAACGGTATTTGGCAAAAAGAAAGTTGCCCCCTCTCTAGTGTTAATGTGCTGAATATGGATAACAGGTAATTTATTTTCCCTAAAGGTAGTTAGAATCTTTTTGGCATTGTCCACTGCCTGTAATGGGTCTACAAGTTCTGAAAGACCTCCCTTAAAATAGTCGTTTTGAATATCAATCAATAATAATGCTTTACTCAAAATAGTCATCTCCTTATGGAATCATTTAGTTAGCAACGCCTTTGGTAAATGTAAATCCTCTTTTCATAAATCCATAGTTCTCATAGAAAACATGAGTTTGTTGTCTGTGAAAATTTGCATCCAACTCAATAGCATTGCAATTTTTTTGTATGGCAAATAACTTAACCCTATCTATTAAGTCTGTCCCTATATGTTTTCCTCTACATGTAGTATCTACAACCAGTGTTGATATATAACATACATAACCAGCGTGATAATAGTTATTCATAATAGAGCCTGCAACAAACCCGTTTTTTTTCACCATCTACCGCACAAAAACCGAAATCTTTCTCTGAACAAAGTGTTTGCATAAAAATTTTTTCAAGCTTTGACTTAGATAAATCTTTATCACACCACAACTGCTGTAGCAAAGAGAAAATATGGTCAAAATCTTCCCTTTGCACATTTCTTATAAATACTGCCATGTCATCATCCCTCTCAATTGTCATAGGTAAATTATAATCAAATCGAGAGGAAAGTAAATTACCCACTTTTTTGTGGGTAAGGTCATGTTTTTATTTATTTAGGATTCCAAAACTCACTAAATAAGCTTAATTTGGGGGTTATATTGACCTTATCCATAAGAAAACCTTTCTTTTCTGAAAATATAAATTCGTTGTATTACTTAATTTTTAGCCATTTGATTCAATTATACTTTATTAAGAAATATGATGAACGTCATAAATCAAAGAATCTTTAGCTGATTTTTTAATCATTTCCAAATCCGTAGTCATATGGTAGTGGCATAGTTCCCAAGTAAAAGGGTTATATGCTTTGATATATGCTGTGGTTGCATTGTCATCAATCCAACTTGTAAATTTTTCTTTCTCATTATCACACATAGCCGTAAAATCGGTAAATGCAGGGATAGTAATTTTTTGAATAGCAGCATATTGTTGTTTGGTTGATTTTTTGACTTGCTCATGCAAAACGATCCAGTTATTAACCCTAGTCCATCCAAATGAGTTAAGGATATTGCTAAAATAACCATCCAACAGGAAATTTTAAAGAGATTGAAGCATACCACTGTATAAATTTGTCGAAAAATGGTTGCCCATGTTATCATAGGCTTGTGTCAAGCGAAAGACTAAAATTTTTAAATTTTAAATAGCTATGATTCAATTGAATCATAGCTATTTATGGATAATTGAGTGCGTGGTTAAAATCTTGCAGCGTCACAATAATAAAATACTATCGTCGTAGAAAAACAATATTATCAAGTAATTGGATTTGTTAATGCCAAACTTTAAAAATGCTTATTATCCTTAGTACAGATTAAAGTTCAATAAACTACTTCTGGTAATTTAATTCCCATATGACACCAAACATATCTTGTACTTTAGCGTATTTTGACTCCCAAAAAGAATCTCCCAGTTCCATGATGACGGTACAACCTTTTTCCTTTAAGTCAGAGTACAGATTACGTATCGAGTCTTCGGTATCAATTTCAAGCCAAATAGACATTTGATTTCCAATTTGAAGAGGGGTATCGTCACTTATGTCGCAGGCTCCAAACTTTTGTTCTCCCAACATAAACATTGAATACATAATCAAATGGGCTTTCGTTTCATTTCTTGCCATTTTTGCTTCACCAAGCGTTACCTTTTCAGTAACGTTCGCAGAAAAAACATCTTGGTAAAACTCCAACGCTTTATTGCAATTTCCATCGAACTGTAAAAAAGTTATTGTGGATTTTATCATTATGAACACTCCTTTGGTTTGTGATGTCATTATTATAGCCAAAATTATTGTCCTCTACTTCTCCTACATTGCGCATTTAGATGGGTTTATTTTCTATTTAAAATAACTTCTGCAAGCAGGCTCGGTAAATTGACAAGTATGGGTGGGTCTTGTGGAAGAGGGTCTCTTAATTTTACGAAATACTCTTTTTCACATTCTGTTGGGAATGATACTTTTTCCTCTACTCTACCTCTTAAGCAACTGTTCAATAAAAAATAATGCAATGGATTATTGCTTTTTTCTATGGCGCATACCAATAAGTAGTATTCCCCTTTTGGAATTCTATCTAGTGTACATTGCTGTGTTTTTAGCAATGCCTTTCCCACAATGGGTCTATGGTTTGGTATTGGTGTTTGAAATAAGCCAACAAAAACAACTCCCTTTTTGAAATGGCTTGGAACTTCAATAATTACTTTACAACTATAAAACTCTTTTGATTGGTCTGCTTGTTGAATCATATTATAGTAAGGTGTTTCTATCTTCCCTTCAGCGTTTTCATATTCATTTAAGGTATTATACAAATCTATCAATTTTCGCTGATATTGCCTCGGACTTAAACCTGTACTTTTAGAAAATGTAGATGAATACGTTCCCGAACTCAAATATCCCGATTTCAATTGTGAACCTAAAACAGAATTTTTATTTCTAGTCAACTCTTTAATGCTTAACTCGATTTTTAGAGCAGATATATATTCAGAAACTGAAAATCCTGTTAGTCTTTTAAATTCTCGGCTAAAATGAAATTTGCTATAACCAAAATATACAGCAATATCTTCTACCTTCATTTCATGACTGATATTGCTATTGATATATGCAATAACTTCTTTGATAATTAATTTCATTGTTTTCTCCATATAATTCTAACATTTTATAATCAAAATACAATCACTGCTAATATTTACTCGTCATACTTAGTTTTTAGCCATTTATTACGGTTATGCTTACTTATAGCAATTAAGGTAATCGAATATCTTTAATTTCAGATTCTAATCCAAGTATTAATTTAGATGTATTCTTTTTTAATGTTTCCATTGTTTTAAGTGAACAGAGATATTTAAGAATACTTTTTCTCTTTGAATCACTTAAAGCGTAAAATTTATTTAATAGCTTCTTTTCATCCAATGCTTGCTTTACGAAATCGGGTATTTCATATTCAATCGTTTCTTTTTTGGCTTGCGATATATTAAATTTAGCTGTATCTCCAATTTGGACATTAGCTTCTTTCAACATAGTCAAATCTACAAAAAGTCGGTATAAATAATTCTTTACTGGAACTAAGCTTTTTGAAAATGGAGCGTTGTTCATTGTTCCCTTTATATAAATAAATCCCTTTTCCTTAATTAATACACTTGTTACTGTGTCAGGAACATCAACACAAGCATTTATACCAACTTTATATATCCTTGCTTCAAATTCGAAATCCATAATTCCATGCCCCTAAAATGTATAATATAAATTTTACATACCTCACTAAATTTCAATATAACTGCAACTAAGAAATATTAACCTAGTTATAACATCAGCTAATATCACTAATCAGATTCTTTTTAGTCCTTATCCTTAGTTCAAAAGACAATGCACCGGAATTTACTTTTTCAAGTCAGCCTTCATTCTTTTACCAGAATTCTTTTATTAAATTCGCTTTAAAGCAGAATTCCAAGAGAGAAGTCTCTTTCTGTCAGAAAAGACTTCTCCCTTAAATTTGTACTTTATAAAAATAACTTTACAGCTTCCAATGTGGATTCAGTTAAATTACATTAATAAGTAAACTCAAACTTATATTCCATCATACGGCCTCCTTGATTTAGGCATGGTATTGTTTTTTCTGCATACCAATTGAAATCCGGAATTTTAATCATTTCTTCTACATATTTAGTATTAATATTAAATTCAAAAGAAAAATCACTATTATTATACATCAATAAGTGGCCACCAATATCTGTACTTTGCCAGTACAATTCTACCCCTACTATTTCTTTCGCATTTTCTTTTTTTTCCACCAGTTTAATAAAATCATCAAAAGTGATATTTGAACTTGTCCAGTCAAACATATCATCATCATTTAAAGGTAAAAATGTGATTTTGCTGTTTTTTTCGATATTCCAACCAAATCTTAATAAAAGGATAATAATTTCTTTGCAAGAGCGTATAGCATTTGAATTTAATTTCACATTTAGCGAGACTGAATGCGACATTTTTCAACCTCCTTTTGAATTTTGTAGTTACGGGGCTAAGGGCCCCGTAACTACGATACTTATTGGTATCTCTACATGGTATACTGATTTTTACCATAAATAATTTAATCTAGAAACTCCGTAAACGAAATTCCCTTTTTTGCAAGCCAACCTTTTATTGTTTGTGGTATTGGAGTATTAGAAAACAACTCATAGGTTGCACCATTCTGTTTTGCAATATTTAATCGATCTCCCATATCACTTTTAAACTTTAAAAGCTTTTTAAGATCATTTTCTAACATATCCCAATATTGACCAGATTTTGCCTCCCACCATCTATTTCCATTTACTCCATCAAAATCCCTACCACCTATTTGACGCGATCCTTCTCCGCCTAATTTTTTATTTAAATAATCTTCAAAAGCTTTACCTATCAAACCTTTAGGACTCTGACCCGAACCCTCACCAGCTCTCATTTGTTGTGCCTGCAGTAACTGCCGAGCCTGCTCAAAACCAGTTGCTCCAGCACGACCCCATTGTTGCTGCACCAAACCCAAGACCTTCCACAACTGCACCAGTTGATGCAAGAGCACTGCCAGTAATCCCATATGCAAGAACTGCTCCTCCAGTTAGACCGATCATTCCACCAACTACAGCACCCTGGGCAACTGCATTCCATGAAAATTTACCTTCAAGGGATTCAAGGGCTGAAAAGCATAACGCAATATGCTTGGCTGCCACTTGGATACCAGCGGGCGGGGCAAGAATTGGTGATTCGAATTGATTTTATTTTAGTTATCTGGAATGAAATGCAGGACTCATCACTGTCAATCAAAAAATAAGCCCTGCATTTAAAATTATTTAGACTGCAATAGTCTCCATATTAACTTCCTCTGTCCCCAAACATGTTTTGTATAGTATTTGATTTCCTAAGAATTCAAATTTTTCTATAACATCTGTTGGTCGATTAAATATTTCCTGATAATTAGAATTCAAAATAACTATCCCAATCTCGAAAATAACCACTAACTTATCACCTATATATTTGGCATATATAAAATTATGTGGTAGTTCTTTCTCAATAATAACCTGTTGCATATCCAAGTCAATAATAGCAATTTTTTTATTAAATCCTACAATTAATTGATTGTTATTATTAATCATAATTGAGGGTTCAATGCTACTCTCAGAAAATACAGGAACCAACAACCTAGAATTATCATTCACCGAGCCAATATCAAGCAAAAAAATATTTTCCCAATAAGAATCTTCTCCCAAACTTATAACTATATTATTATGGATTAATATTCTATCTAAGTCACTTTTCGAAATATTTCCGACCATTTTAATAATCCAGTTACCAAACAATAAATTCATAACATTATCTCCTCACTAATTATTCTAAATAAATATAATATCTCCTCAACAACATTCTTTGATGTTAATAACTCTTTACCGGAACCAAGAGTCTGCCTTGCCGAACAATTCAATTGTAATAAGCTTCCCTCCTTGCCATATAGATTCCATTTTAAGCATTCCATTCGGCCCGATAAGCAATGCATCCCTTACATTCCGCCCATTTTCCTGTAGAATTGGTATAAGATTATAATAATCTTGCCATAATTTTTGAAACATAAAGTTCCGCCAATACTCAGTATCGTAAATACCAATGCGGTTTAATTGATTCAACATATCTGTTGAGCGTTTAATATTATGAGCCGAACCTGTCGCTTGGCCAAATACATAGTCTAATTTACTTCCTATTACTGGTGTAGCCTCTTGAGCAGTTTGTTGTGCCTGTACCAACTGATGAGCCTGCTGAAAACCCGTTGCTCCAAAAGTTCCTGCTGTTACTGTAGAAATGCCAGCACTTGTAACTGATATACCGCCTACCCCTGTGGCAGATGCTATTGCCGGTCCTGCTAAATATCCTACTGTAGCACCAACCGCCGCTCCGGCAACTGCTCCGGCAGCAATATATTTCCAACGATCTTGGCTTGCTGCGTTAACTTTATTAGCTATGTAGTTTCCAATGAATCCACCAACTACTGCACCCACTGCCGCCAATCCAATAGCCACAAGAACAGTAGTACTTATTACAAAGTGTCCACCCGGATCCTGATAATAAAGAGGATTATTATGGGTATATGTGTAAAGGTTTAAACTCAACGGGTCCGGAACTTTCATGTCGTTAGGAAGTTTTCTCATGATTCCGCGTACACTATCTTCCGTCGAAAAACGTCCTGTTGTTGGCCTATAGCTTCTTGCCCGTAAGTAGTAAGTATTCGACTCTAAATCCAGATACTCCCCACAATACCGGAACGGATTCTCATCCTCCTTATCGGGATTTCTCTCAATTCCAAAAGCATCATACTCATACGAAGCTTTACATCCCCCGCTTTGACTCCACAGTTGGGTTACATCCCCATGTTCATTAAATATATAGTAGTATACCACACGGTCTATTTCACTGGCAACCAAATTGATTCCCCTTAAATAGGTCTTAATCTTACTGCCGTCAGCCTGTTCCGCCACAATATCGCTTCCATCCCAGCAATACAAATTCGTTTTACCTTGGTTTTCGGTTAATTTCCTCACCTGGGCGCTGTGACGCAGTCCATCTCCCCGGTACTGATATGTAATCTCTTTGTCATCCTGATTGATCCGGCTCAGTTGATTGAATCCATCATAATGTCTCCACTCATAAACCGTTGGAACCTCTTTTTGATAAGTCCCCGATAACTTGACATTTCCCGGATAGTCCGGCGTTGGCGCTGTTTTCTCCCAAATCCGGAAGGTTTCATTCCCATTATCATCATAAAGGTACCGATAAGTTTCGGTTGTTTTCCCCTGCTTTTTTATCTCATTTTCCAACCGGTTGTTCAAACCATACTCATAACTGGTAACACTGACCAGCTCATCCTTTGTTCTTCCTTCCACCATCATTTTCATACGGTTGGAATAAGCGTCATAGGTATAAAGCGTCCGCTTCCAGCCGGAATAATCTTCTTCTGTCAGACGGCCCAGCCGGTCATATTGATATGATATGGTGGTTGGGGCAGAACCGGCTTTGTTAATCTTTCTTAGAATGTTCCCATCCACATCATAGCTGTATTCCCATGCAGAAGTCACGATTCCCTGCCGTTTATTCTCCAATGATATTATCCTGTTGCCATCATTATACTTATAGCTGGTTTCCATAGCGGACTGCGGATAGCGGAGGGTTTTACGGTTGCCTTTTTCATCATATTCGTACTCTGCCAGTATCACCCCGGCAGCGCTGTTTTTTCTTACCTGCTTTAAACGGTATAAGTCGTCATACGTATAATACAGACTAACATCCGGGCTTGCATTTCCTTCGCGGGTCAGTTGAAAGGACTGGCGGTTTCCATATATATCATAAGTATAATCCTTCCCTGTATTTCCCGGATCCTCCTGGTGGGACATCTGGCCTTTATTATTATAGCGGTACTTCGTCTCCAGGAAGACGGTTTGTTTTCCTCCCACGGATTCCCGGCTGACTTCTTTAATCCGCTTATCGTTCTTACCATAGAAATACTCCCGCTCGCTCATTACCAGTCCATCTGGAGTTCTTTTTTGCACGGTTTCTTTTATCAGGCGTTCCAGGGCATCATGCTGATAAATGGTCTGGTCCTTGTTCCTGTCCGTTTTTTTCTGCAGTCTTCCGGCTTTGTCATACCCGTAGTATTCCGTACATCCTCGGGCATCCGTCATTGCCGTGACGTTTCCAAAACGGTCATAGGCGTATTTTGTCACCTCCCGCCCTTCTCCGGCTGGGGTATCCCCGGTTCTCCTTAGAATGACCTGATTCACCGCATCATACCGACAGGCGGTCCTAATCCAATTGCCCGGGCTTAGGTACTGGTAGGTATCGGTCAGTCGGTTCCTGGCATCATAAACATACTGAGTCTCCTGCCAGCCATCTTTTTGTGCTTTCTTTTCCCCTATTACATTTCCGGCTCCATCATAGTAATATTTTACAATCTGGCTGCGGTGGTCAAACGGTGCAGTGATTTGAATCAGGCGTCCGGTCTTATCGTATTGGTATTCAGTTTTCTTTCCGGCTTCATCCCAATGAAACCGTTTATTGCCTAACGCATCATATTGAATGCTGGTAATTCTCTCCTGGCCGGAGTCCATCCGTATGGACTTTACTGCCCGGCCTGCATAATCGTACTCCCAGCGTTCCACTTTGTTCCTGGCATCAATTTTCCGGATCTTGTTTCCTGCATTGTCATACTCGTAGGTAAACAGCCTCTCCCCGGCTAAAATTTCCTTCCGGACCTGGCCCTTCTGGTCCTTATAACATTCTGTCACGATATCCGGAGCGGAAGCATCCCCCATGACTTTTTTCAGTTCGCGATAGTACTTCCTGCCATCAGCCGGATCAGTAAATACCTCATTGTATTCATACTTCTCCTCATAGCCCACTAACGGTATCGTATGGGATAACACCCGGCCAAATGAATCGTAGGTATATCGTTCAGTCTTTCTTACATGATTCGCTGCTGTGCCGTTCCCATCGTATGTGACTGTTTCTGTCAGTTCTCCCCATGAGTTATACCGGAAATCCTGCAGTACTACATCACCGGAAGTTGGTTCATTGGATACGGCCAGGCAGACCTGTTGAATCTGTCCAAACGGTGTGTATTGAATTCGTCTCTTCTGGTGGTTCGCATCTGTTTCCGTGATATAGTTTAAGCGGTCATTATAATAGATTTCATTTGTTGCCTGCTGGCCGTCTGCCGGAGGCAATGTCTCTGCTTCAACTCGTCCCAGCCCGTCATAGCGAATGGTACTGACCTGGTTCCTGAAATCCTTTTTGGAGATGAGCCGTCCCCAATTGTCATATTGAAATTCTTCCTTTATTGGATCGCAGGACCTGCCGTCCGCATCTATGATGCCGGTTTGTTCTTTTGATATATAGTTATGTGTGTATCTGCTGGCAGTACTGGAAGGAGAGCTGTATTTATAAATTGTTTCAGCATAATCACCTGACTGCTCCAGGTCCCCGCTGACTGCCAGGAAGTACCTTCTTTCGTTGGTCACACAATAGGGATTTTTCGAATCTTTATAATCATATCCTGTTTTTTCTTTTAAGACTCCATTTTGATATATCCGATGATATTTTATTACCCGCTTTCCCAATTCCGTATGGAGTTCATTTGTTTCCCTGATCTGGTCAGAGCCTTTTTTTCTTTCCGTTTCAAGAATGATGCTGTAGTCTCCATAGCTTGTATTGATTTCCTGGCTGCATGAAGGGTCATCCGGATATTCTTCAATGAGCTGGATGATATTTGCTTTTTGATCTGCGGAATATTTCCAAGAGGTTTTCTTTTCGAGAAATTTTGATTCATTGTTCCTGTCAAATACCTGGTCAACTGCTGACACGATTAGTTTATTGCTATATTTATAAACACTTTTTGAAATAAGGGCTTCCTGATGCCGGACCTCTTTTTTTAATAACTGCCCTTCTCTATCGAACTGATGGGTTTCCAAAATATCCTGATGATGTTTTACTTCTGCATATTCGATATATTTACCATTGCCGTACTCGTAGGAAGTTCCGGAATCAAGCCTGTATCTGTATTCTCCCCGGTTGTATTCGGCTCCGTCAGCAATATCCGTTTTCATCGTCAATGCAAAATGGGTAAGCTTTCCACCGGCATCATTTACAATGCTGATTTCTCTGCCATATGTAAACTGTGTGGATGCATAATTGGGGTATGTGACGCTCTTCAACAGCAGATAATTGCGTTCCTTATTTCCGGTAGTATTTCCTACTGCTTTCTTGGAGGCATAACTCATAATGCCCTTGTAATCTCCCGGATTATAATAGTTATATTCAGTCCTACGGCCTACGGGGTCTGTTACTGCGGTGAGCTTAAGCGGCTGCGCCTGATCGATATGGTAGGAAAGTTCACATGCCTTTCCTGCTATGCTTTCTGGCAATCTCCAGATAAGTCCGTAATCGGTCTTCACCAGGCTGATTTTACGTCCCCAGGTGTCCACAATCACCATACCGCCGTAATCCTTTAAATCGTAACAAATCACATTTCCAAACTTGTCCTGCCGGGCAGCCAGTGTAAACTTCATCGGAGTCAGCTTACCTCGTTCGCCATCATTTCCATTTAAATTTTTAAAATAATCCTTATTTCCATTCTTGTATTCAATGATGATATCATAGCTTTTGGTAATATTAGCAGCATAGGGATGCTGAATTGTACCTGATCTGGTAATAACAATAATATCTTTTAGGCTATGATTCGCGAATCTGTCTGAAGACCGGCTTATTTCCAAACTTCTGCCATCTTCAAGATGCAGAATATAATCAGAACTGTGAAACCCCATTACCATTGGGTCCTTAGGAATATCCAGTATTGTCATGTTAAGATATGGCACAGTCTCAATAGAGGGTAAGACAAAGGACCAACCATATCCCAGACCATAAGTCGCAGCATAAAAACTATTATCTTTAGAACCTGTTTTTAGTTTTCCAATATCAATATATGGATCCTTTTTTTTGATGTCAATATATGGATCCATATCTACCAAGTTTGCACAACCAGAGTCGTAGCGCCTGGTAATGGTTACATCAAAGCCGTCTCTTCCGGGCAGTACAAAATCTGTTGTCTCATATTGAACATTACCAGTGCTTAACTGCACATTTACCTGGTTTGTTTCGAAATAGGTAAATGGGGATTCCGGATACTGTTTTATATCAGAAAATTCCTCCTCATCCGCAGACAGTGCCGCCCGGCTCAACTGTGTTTTCTGGCTTTGTTCTTCCCTTTCTTCTCCGTCTAATACGTCCTCCGCTGTCTCTGTATCAGATGCTTCCCATTCATTTTTATCATTATCAATGTAATCCTTTATAATCTTTTTATCGTCCATCTAATCCCTTCTTAATCTTAAAATAATGATACTGCTGCATTTCCGGTTCCCCTGGCGATAAATTCCACCAACGCAATGGAACCGCTAAAGCATTCGTTCTGACTTAACTGTCTGGTTGACTGAAACCACAGCTTTCCCGGAATACTGGAATATATTTTTAAATTTTCTTCCGGATAATTTCCTGGTTTTGTTATGCTTCTTAGGCTGCCGGCTGCGAGGCTGGTTAATTCCAGTAAATGTGGATCATACCGGAGGTTCATGCGGATTTTGTCCAGACCGCTGACCTCCTGGGCTTTCAGCAGGACTGCGTAACGTTTACCGGTCTTTACCGGGTATTCCATGGTGCTGCTGCGGTAAAATACAGGAATAACCGGCAATTGTGCTGTCTCTAAATAATCAGATTCATCACCTTTAGAACCATATACTTTGATCCGGTACATTGCGTTAGACGCCCCAATTGGGATGGAATCTGTCATTCCCCGGTGTTCTTCTATCTGTTTCTGTGTATCCAATTCATGGAAGGTCAAACCTTTTCCTTCCCATTCGTTAAATGTCAGCCATCTGGAGTCAATACTCTCCCATGAGATGCCAGGCAGCGTCACCTTCTCCCCTTCCTCCCATGAATGTCCGGATTCTTCCAGGCTGCTCCAGGCTTTATTAAGCTCGTCCAGTTCCAGCCAGGTACGTCCCTGCTCAATGCCGGGCCGTCTGGCGCCGGGGCCGTTAAATATTTCAAAACTGATTTCCTGGCTTTCTAACTGCTGCCAGGTATATAAATGATTCTCAAGCTGTGACCAGCTTAACTGCTCATAATCCAGGCGTTCCCAGTGCTGACCTTTGCCTGTTCTGGTTTCGATTTGATGCCAGTTTAGGGCAGCCTGATCATGCCTGCTCCATGGTTCATTGGTACTGTCAAAATTGTCCCAGGTGTATCCGGACAGGGCCTGTAAAAAAGATTCATTAAATACCCGTTCTATAGTATAATTTTTATGTGCTTCCACCGCTCCCCAACTGATTTGTGCTTGTTCCCCTTCGTGGAGGGTGGGGATATGTAAACATTCCGGTCGGTTCATAAATAATAGATTTCTCCTTTCATTTTTCTATTGGTAATTTTTATTTTTGTAATTGATTGTATTTGGAGTTTTTCTCTGGTACTCCGCACCTCATCCCGTTGTGATTATGCTATTTTTCGTTTCAGTACCATGTGGTTTCTTGCCATATTTCGTTTTTGGTCAATAGTGGATTTTCTGATAGAAAAAATCATTTATTATACTGATACTCATCCTTTCCTATTGAGGGAGAACAAAGAGTATCAACAGTTCCGTTTAACTTAAGTAAATAGCAATTTGATTAATAAGGGCGTTTATACTGGAGACTTAAACAATATTCCTGTAGCTATAGATAAAGTGACATTTTACCGAGCTGCGACGGTTGCATCAAACAAACCTTCAACAAGCGCGGGCCTGGTTGAAACAATGTATATGGACGGTGGCGATTATGCAATACAACGATTTACTTCCATTGAGGCCAGTGCGCGGATATGGATTAGGTCAAAAAGGGAGGGATCTTGGAATACATGGGTCGAAAAATGATTAATTTAACCACGTTTATAAAGTACATCAACTATATATGTATAGGTTGCCGCTGATTTTGCAGTCACCGCAACTCCAGTACTTGTTAGAAAATAAATCAGCGCAGTTGTAGTAGAACTATAAGCGATCATGGGTACTCTTGCAATTATTTCCTTTCCAGTGGGATACCCACTTAATGTGGTTATATCAGCTGTACCGGAATAACCCAATGGACTCTTTGCATCAGTTGCGGTAGTAACCGTACCAGTAAGTCTAACTTTATCAATTATATCACTGGTATTTGCCTTGTTACCTAAATTGCTATTTAACTTAGATATCTTCTCATCAACAATAACATTATTGCTATTTAACTCTGATATCTTCTCATCAATAATAACATTATCATTGACAAAATCCTGTCTTACCGGCTTATCCGATGCTTCCCACATATTTAATCCTAATGATGTTTTATTTGTACTTGACATATTACTTCTCCTCTTTTAATTTGAATTTTTCTTCTTTGATTTCTTTAGCTGTAAAACTATTTTATTCATTTTCCTTTAAACAACTCTGGCATAAATCTTATTTTAAACATTTATTTAATAAAAGAAGGAATTCAGCAATATCTATTGATGACCAATCTTTCATTAATATACAACTAATACCACGTTATCGGCTCATTATGGCATAAAATATTTACCGCTTATCACGTTTATTCTGATCATTTAACTGTTACATACATTGCTACGAAACAATCTATGATCCTATACGTTATCCTTCTTACACTTCGAACATATGTTCTTTTTTGTCGACATCTGGATTATAATACTCTCGAAGCCTGTTGTCAATATAATTCGAACATATGTTCTATTTTAGTAAATTTAAGGTTACCATCTAAGGTTACAGTTCCTCCCCAGCCAGCCAGAAAAATTGCATAAACAGACACTAAAAAATCCCTAATTTTGCTCTTAGGGATTTTTAATGTATGTTTATGCATAGTTTCTTGATATCATATTGATAATAAAAACGAATTTTAACTAAAGAAAGAAAGGCGCATACCAAATTCAAACCGATACAGCAGCATTTTTTACCGTCCGCCTGGAATATAGGAATCCAATATCGCTTTGTCCTTTCTCACCACATACCCGCTTCCTCCCCGATCCTTTACATCCTCTGCCATACTGACCAGAAGAATGGGAGTCTCCAGCTTGGTATCTGTTGTAAAGACAGCAAACCAGCCAAGCTCCGTACCGTTTGTGTCGTCTTTTGATGCCTTGATCTCAGCCGTTCCCGTCTTTCCTGCAAGCTCCATATCATTCCGGTATGCTCCGTGACCAGTCCCGTATTCAGAACTGATTACTTTACTGAGTGCTGTCCGTATCCTGTCCGCAATTTCCGGAGAACATACACCCGGCAGCCAGACTTCCGCACCCGGCTCCGCTTTGTATTGCAGATACGGCTTGATTACATTTCCACCATTGGCAAACATGGTATAAAGCGACGCTAAGTGTATAGGATTTACCAACATCTGCCCTTGTCCGTATCCGCTGTCAGCCAATTGCACCTCGGTTTCGATCCGTTCCGTATTGGAATATTGAGACTTTGTTACGGATATGTCAAAAGGAATCTCCTGATTAAATCCCAGTTTATCCAGACCTGACATGAAATCATCATAGCCGATTTTTAAGGCCGCCTTTGCAAAATAAATATTGTCCGAATAAATAAATGCGTTTTCCAGTATGGCAGGGCTGTAATCATGAAGGGTGGTAACATAATAATTTCCCCAGCTTTCATCCTTTCTCCAGCTTAACCCTTCCTTTCCAAAATCCTCATTAGGATCAATGGCTCCAGTGGAAAGCCCGATGGCACCGGTTATGGGCTTAAAAGAAGATCCCGGGGCAAATCTCTGACGGAACCGGTTGAACATGGGCTTTCTCTCATCATCATTTAAAGATGCCCATGTTTCCTCAGACATTCCAAGAATAAAATCATTGTCATCGTAGGACGGCGTACTGACAAGGGCCAGCACTTCGCCGGTATAAGGATTCATGGCCACTGTACAGCTCTTATCCTCTTTGAATGCCTCATAAATTTCAGACTGAAGGGAGCTGTCAATGGTCAGGGTAATATCCCTTCCGTCTGACCGCGGCTTTGCGGCCAGGGTTTTCTTCAGGACTCCGCTGGAATCAGTAATGGAAACCGCCCGTCCATTGGTCCCTTTCAGCTCTTTCTCAAACAAGGCCTCCATTCCGCTCCTTCCAATAACACTGTCAGAAAGATAGTCTTCTTCCGGATGCTTTTCAAGATCCTCTGCCGTCACATTCTGGACATATCCCACCAGATGGGCTCCGCTCTCCCCCAAGGGATAATAACGGACTTGCGTATCTGTGATCAGGACTCCCGGCACAGCCAGAAGCTCATCCTGGAATTCCTTATTTTTAACATTCTCCTCCCGTGGCTCCATGGAATTTAAATTCAGTTCATCTATTTTTTTAATGGTCTTTAACGGTACAAACGAATCTTCTTTTACCCACTTGGCAGATAATTTCTTTTTGATTGCATCCACCGACATCCCAAGGAGGTTCCCAAGGTTCTCTAAATCCCCCTCAGAATCCCCACTCATCTTTCCAGGAACCAAACCCACGGAAGAAGCGGTGCCTTTCCCTGCAAGAAGCAGTCCATTCCTGTCAAAAACACTTCCTCTCAGCGCCTTGTCCGTTGATACCCTCACTTTATCGGTGCGCCCCAGCTCCGGAAAGATCACGGTGTCATTCCACACCATCTCATAGCCCTTTTTCTTCTCCTTCCGGAACTTTACCTGATTGCTGAAGCTGATTTCCCCTGCAATACTATTAAGGCTCATGGTGTAACTGACCGCCGCCTCCCCGTCTTTTTCCTCTACCTGCTTCATCTGGGCGGTTATTCCGGAGGCCTCGATTCCTTCGTAGATATTTTTATGCCTGGTGATAAAATCCTCTTCACTGATATTTATATGGCTCTGCTCATCCAACATCCCATACATGGCCTGATAGTCTGCCCTGGAAAGACACTCCACGTATTCCAGGAACAACGCATCCGGCTTTTTCCTTGACGCTCCGAATTTCCCCTGTATCCGAAAGAACAGGGCTGCTCCTGCCAGGCCGGCCAGTAAAATAAAAAGTGTGCAAACAATACTGAATAAAAATCTCCTCTTTCTACGCCTCATAGCATACCCCCTGTCAATCCGTCCGCTTAATCCGTCCGCAGATTATTGGACAC
The DNA here is from genome assembly GCF_054772055.1 of Lacrimispora brassicae. Classification (NCBI taxonomy): domain Bacteria; kingdom Bacillati; phylum Bacillota; class Clostridia; order Lachnospirales; family Lachnospiraceae; genus Lacrimispora; species Lacrimispora brassicae. The sequence goes on from NZ_BRYH01000036.1 coordinate 16,742, forward strand.
GCCGGAAGCAGTCCCAGTAAGGATATTAGCGGGATCTTCCAGATGAAAGTAATAATTCAAAATTCCTTTTCCTACTCCAACCACATTGCCGGAACTGTAACCATTGGCGATCCGCACCGTTATGGCTATCTGAGGGTCCTCAAACGGTGCATATCCTATGAAAAGCCCGTGGTTTGGCCGGGTTTTGGATTCCTCTGCAGTTCCGGTCTTTCCGGCCGCATTGATTTTCAAGTCTTTTAAGGTTGCATTGGTTTTCACCAGCTCATTCATACCCTTAGCAACGTCATTCCATACGTAGCCCGGAAGGGATACGTTATTCTGAAGCTTTGGATTGAAGGACTGGACCGTATTGTCCTCTGAATCTGTTATTTTATAAATAAGAGAAAGGTCATAGCTGGATCCATGGTTGGCCAGGGTCGCAGTATACCGTGCCATCTGCGTGGTCGTATAGTTATGGGTTCCCTGTCCGATGGAAGAAGGGATAGCAAACTGATCCGTTACATGAGGTTCTGCTTCTCCGATCTCAATGCCTGTCTTCTTATCCAGATCCAGCAAACCGGCATATTCCTGCAGTTTATTTAATCCCTTCCCTTCCGAAAACAGACCATCCTCTTCAGTTCCCAAGCGGTATGTAATTTCAGACAGATAAACGTTGCAGGAATTTTTAAGAGCATCGGCACTGGAAAGTATGGGACCGTGCCCTGACCGCTTCCAGCAGCGCAAAGGCGGCTGTACCTTATCAAATACACCGGAGCATACTACGCTGGTATCTGTAGTGATGACCCCTTCGCTCAGTCCTGCAATGACCGTTACCGGTTTAAAGGTGGATCCCGGAGCCGTCAACTGGCTGGTTGCCCGGTTAAATAAGGGCAGGGATAAATCTGCGGCAAGCTTCTCATAGTAGGGCGTGTCCATCTGATTTGCCAGCCGGTTGTTATCATAGCCCGGATAGCTTACGCAGGCCAGCACCTGTCCGTCCTGGGGCTGGACCACAACGGCTGACCCGGAACAGGGATTTAAAGCCAGTTGGGCAGGAGTGATCTCCAGATTTTTTATCTTTTTGCGTATGAACTGCCAGGCATTCATCTGCCCATTTAAAAGAGGGGCATAATCCGGGTCCTCTTTTGATAATATTCCCTGCTCATAAAGGAGCTTTTCCACATCCTCCCCGGTCAGAGTTCCTTCCGTTATCATTGCCTGAAATATCAGTAAATCAAAACCGGAATCTTTCTTTAAGCCGTCCATGATCATTTCTTCAATCAGGCTTCTGCTGTTGTCAAGTGTCATATATTTTTCAGAAGCTTCCACCTGGCTTAAATCAATCCAGCCATTTGCAATGCAGTCGGAAAGATACTGCCGGAAGCTTTTTTCCTTCCGGTCCCAGGCTCCGCTTTGTTCCGAAATAGTTTTATTCTTCCTTACTGTATCCAGAAGATAATCATAATAGCCTTTTACCTCGCTGCTTAAGGAGTCATACCCGGACCCCGAGACATCAAAGGAATCAAAAAATCCTTGAAAAACCTGCTCTTTCTTGTCAGCAAACCGCTCATAGACGGCTTTCTCCAGATCCGTTGCATCCGCTTCCTGAAACCGTCCGGTATCAATGACATGGTTCTTTATTAAGGCAAAATACACTTCATCCGATGAAATCCGGATCTGAGAGGCATCGGCTGCTTTTGGCATGTCCGCCCTTTTGCTCTCTTCCATATTGGCAAGGAGGATTCCGGCAATCTGCTGTTCCAGCATCTGATAAACAGCATTCTGTAAATCCATGTCAATGGTCAGGTAAACATCGTTTCCGGTCTGGGGCATACTGGTAATTTCCGGGTCTGATTTCCTGTTTCCCACTACGTCCGTATAAAACTGTTCCATACCATCCCGTCCCCGAAGCCCACCTTCCATGGATTTTTCAATTCCGCCTTTTCCTATCATGGACTGGTTCGTGTAAACAGCACCTTCCCGATTCCCTGCTTCCAGTTCCTCGGCGGAAACCGGCCCTGTATATCCCAATATGGAAGAAAGGCTTTCTCCTCCATAATAAACGCGGACGCTGCCTTCCTGAATATCCGCCCCCGGCAGGCTGCGTTTCTTTTCCAGCACTTCCACCATAGCTTCCTCAGACACATCCGAAGCCACCAGATAAGGAAGATATTTACGGTATGAATTCAGGGATAAGCCGTAACGGATGTTGGCTATCTCCAGAATCTCCTTAGGCGTAAGGGTTTGGGGCAGTCCGTATTGCCCCTGTTCCTCTTCTGTATAAGCAGCCTCAATCAGGAACTTTTCCTTGCTGCTTATTTTTTTCATGAGTTCATCCGCTGTTACGGATTTTTCCCCATCCGTCAGTTCATCCACCGAGTTTTTCCCATAAAAGTCTGCCTTGAAACGGCTGAGCTTCCACCCTTCATCGGTAAACTCATAGTTTCCCTGTTCATCCACAGATATGGGCAGAACTGTATTCAGGTTGTCCTCATCCTTGACCAGGCAGATCAACTGATAGGCAATTCCGTTCAAGGACCGCTGGCGCTCTTTCGATGACTTGTAATTCTGGGAATCCTCCAGGGTAATATCATAGGAAAGCCGGTTCGAAGCCAGTAATTTTCCATTCCTGTCATAGATGTTTCCACGGCTTCCGGAAAGTCTCTGAGTCTTCATAATGGAACTCATAAACTCTTCCTGATTCGCTGCCCCCTCCATAATCTGAAGACGGTACAGCCGGAAAATAAGCACCAGAAACAGAAATCCGAAAATAACGCACAGGATTGCCAGCCTTGGAATCCGGTCCATTAATTGAAGTCCGGAAAAATTCATATTTTTCCATAATTTATGATTGCGCAATATAGTTCTCCTTTAATCTTACATTTGTAAGATTTTATTATACACGGATTTTGTTCTGATGTAAACTTTTTTTTATTAATCCCATCTGCTCACTGTAAAAAACACTATACTTGCGAAGCAATTTCAGCGTGCTTTTACTATATTTGTATTGAGAAAAGTGAGTCTTTTTGTTAAAATTTAATTAACAACTTGTCAGAATGGCTTAAATCCACTGACATCTCAATTAAAATATTAAATGGGGGTAGAATCATGAAAAATGTGAGACTATTAATTGCAACAACTGTTCTCTCCATGGCAATGAGTTTTTCTGCGTTTGCCGGACAATGGAATCAGGATGCCAAAGGCTGGTGGTACCAAAATGATGACAGTACCTATCCGGTAAATAGCTGGCAATGGATTGATGGAGATGCAGACGGCGTATCTGAATGCTATTATTTCAATGAAAATGGCTATTGTCTGACCAATACCACAACTCCCGATGGAAAAACAGTGGATGCAAACGGAGCACTTGTCATTTCCGGCACAGTGCAGACAAAAACCTCCGGCAATTCCTCTGCAAACACCACAACGTCAAACGGTAATACGGTAACTGCCACGCAGCCGGCTCAGGATACCACTCAAAGCACTGCTGCCGTCAACAATAAAGAAAAGATGGTATGGGTATCCAGGACAGGCACAAAATATCATTCAAATCCAAACTGCAGTAATATGAAAGGCCCGGCCCACATGACACAATCCGACGCGGAAGCCCTTGGGAGGACTCCCTGTTCAAAATGCTATTAATGTACCGGTAAACCAATCATGAAATCCAGTATTTGTCGCTTCCGGTCACGATCCTTGTATAAAAAAGGAATCTTCCCTCCTTTTATCCTCCCCACTCATAGATCCCCGAAGGAGAGAATAAATATAAGTAATATTCATAAGTAAAAAGAAAGGAGGGAACCATGGCCCAAACCGATAATTTCTATACCCTGAAGGGCTACTCCCTTTTGGAGCATACGCAAATCACCTCCTCCATGGAAGATTATCTGGAAATGATATGCAGAATCCATCGTGACGGCCAGCCAGTCCGCATCAAAGAACTGGCGGAATGCCTCCATGTAAAGCCTTCCTCCGCTTCTAAAATGACCGGGAACCTAAGGAAACAGGGACTGGTGCGCTTTGAGAAATACGGCACTGTTTCCCTGACAGAGGACGGCCTGGAGCTGGGAGAATATTTATTATTCCGCCACGAAGTCCTCCGCCGTTTTTTCTGCTACATCAATCAAAATTCCAATGAGCTGGAACAGGTGGAAAAGGTGGAGCATTTCATCGAACCGGAAACTGTGTATAATATTCAAAAATGGCTGGATAAATTCACATAGACAGGCTTGTGTGATTTTATAATTCATCGTATACTATAGCATAACACGTACATTTCTAAGGAGGACAAACACATGGATAAGATTAAAATGACAACCCCCATCGTCGAAATGGATGGGGATGAAATGACCAGGATTCTCTGGCAGATGATCAAAGACCACCTTCTGCTGCCATATATTGATTTAAAGACAGAATACTATGACCTGGGCCTGGAATACCGTGACGAGACAAACGACCAGGTGACCATTGACTCCGCCAATGCCACAAAAAAATATAAGGTTGCAGTCAAGTGCGCCACCATCACCCCCAACGCAGACCGGGTTAAGGAATACGGCTTAAAAGAAATGTGGAAAAGCCCCAACGGTACCATCCGGGCGATCTTAGACGGAACCGTGTTCCGCGCTCCCATTGTTGTCAAGGGAATCGAACCATGTGTGATCAACTGGAAAAAGCCCATTACCATAGCAAGACATGCTTACGGTGATGTTTACAAAGGATCTGAAATGAAGGTCCCGGGAGCCGGAAAGGTGGAGCTTGTCTATACCGCTGAGGACGGCAGTGAAGAGAGGGAGCTGGTTCATTCCTTTAACGGCCCTGGAATTGTACAGGGAATGCACAACTTAAATAATTCCATTGAAAGCTTTGCCAGAAGCTGCTTTAACTACGCCCTTGATACCCGCCAGGATTTATGGTTTGCCACAAAAGACACCATTTCCAAGAAATATGACCATACCTTCAAGGACATTTTCCGGGAAATCTTTGAAGCTGACTATGAGGACAAATTTAAGGAAGCAGGCATCACTTATTTCTATACCCTGATCGACGATGCGGTGGCCCGTGTCATGAAATCAGAAGGCGGCTATATCTGGGCCTGCAAAAACTACGACGGCGATGTGATGAGCGATATGATATCCTCTGCCTTCGGCTCCCTTGCCATGATGACCTCTGTCCTGGTATCTCCCCATGGGGACTACGAATACGAAGCTGCCCACGGAACCGTACAGCGCCATTACTACAAGCACTTAAAAGGGGAGGAAACTTCCACAAACTCCGTTGCAACCATCTTCGCATGGACCGGGGCTTTGAGAAAGCGGGGGGAACTGGATGGAAACACGGAACTGACCGCTTTTGCAGACAAGCTGGAACTGGCTACCATCCACACCATTGAAGCCGGTGAGATGACAAAGGATCTGGCCCTCATCACCACCATTTCAAATCCAACGGCATTAAGCAGTGAAGAATTTATAAAGGCCATTGCAAAAAGGCTGTAAGAACTGCCGCCATACCATAAATCCAATCGGAGAAAAAGCAGCGATGACATTGCAGCAACTGAAGTATTTTATTGAAATCGTGAACTGCGGTTCCATCAACAAGGCGGCGGAAAGCCTTTTTATCTCCCAGCCCAGTCTGTCAAATGCAGTGAAAGACTTAGAAGCAGAGATCGGCGTGGAGCTTTTCACCAGAACGCCAAAAGGCATCTCACTGACCATGGATGGCGTGGAATTTCTGGGCTATGCCCGCCAGGTGACTGAGCAGGCAGGCCTTTTAGAGCAGCGCTATTTAAGCAGGAAGCCTTCCCGCCGCCTTTGCTCCATCTCCACCCAGCACTATGCCTTTGCCGTAAACGCATTTGTAAACATGGTCCAAAAAACCAATGCAGACGAATATGAATTTACCCTGCGGGAAACGCGGACCCATGAGATCATCGAGGATGTAAAGACCTTACGGAGCGAGCTTGGCATTCTGTACATGAATCCCTTTAATAAACGGGTGCTGGAAAAGCTGCTGCATGAAAACGGCCTGACCTTCCATCCCCTGTTTACCGCAAAGCCCCATATTTTTGTCAGCGCATCTAACCCCCTGGCAAAAAAAGAGTACGCCACCCCTGACGACTTAGAACCCTATCCCTGCCTTTCCTTTGAACAGGGGGAATTCAACTCCTTCTATTTTTCAGAGGAAATCTTAAGCACAGCCTTCAGCAGGAAAATAATCCGGGTCAGCGACAGGGCGACTATTTTCAACCTTATGATCGGTCTTAATGGCTACACCATCTCAACGGGGATCGTAAGCGCGGACTTAAATGGGGACAACATTACGGCAGTGCCCCTTCACATTGACGATTCCATGGAAGTGGGCTGGATCGGACATAATTCCATACAGCTCACCAAACAGGCGGCAATGTACCTTGAGGAATTAAAGCAGGTGATCGCCCAGTACGATGTTCTCATGGATGAAAAGGTATAGCTAATAGCTATAACATAACATAGAATAATGACATTACCCTATATGCCCTCTTTTGTATTACAATGGTTCCATCAAACATTCAGGAGGGCTTTTTTATGAGCAAAAAATTTCAAACCGTGGGCAGCTTTCTCCGCCCGGAAAAACTGCTGAGCTATAAACATCAGATTGAGCACCGTGACGACATAACCTACCCGTTCTATGATGAGTTTCCAGGGTATGAGGAATGCGAATATGAAGCCACCAAAGACGTGGTTCATAAGGAAATCCTCCACGGGCTTGAGATCATTACAGACGGCGAATACTCCAAGTCCATGTGGCACTTAGACTTTGTCTGGGGGTTAAAGGGCATCAGCCGGTACATTGCGGACCATGGTTACTTTTTCCGTGACAAGGATGAAACTCAAACATACGAGACCCGCCGGGACATCGGCCTGGGCATTACCCAGCCCTTAAGCGGCAGGAATCACCATTTTATTAAAGTTTTTCAAAGGCTGACAGCAATTGCTGACGGCAGGGAGACAAAGCTCTGCATTCCTTCGCCCTCACACATCTTTGGAGAACTTTCCTGGTCAGACAACATCGGTGGCAAGGATTCCGTCTATTCCACACCTCAGGAGTTAAAGGCAGGGCTGGTTGAAGCCTACAAGGAATTCATCACGGAGTACGCAGCAGCAGGGGGGGAAATCCTGCAGATGGACGATTGCCTGTGGGAAATTTTCGCCGATGACAACCCCAACTCTCCCTATACAGGCAAAAACATTGATCAGGAAACAGTTCAGGCCCTGGCAAAGGAATTTATTGACATCAACAACACAGTGATTGACTTCGGCCACAGCCTTGGGCTGAATATGTGGACTCACAACTGCCGCGGCAACTATGATTCCCGAAACATGGGAGGCGGCTCCTACTTAAAAATTGCCCGATTATTCTTAAAACAGTTGAAATACGACCGCTTTTTCCTTGAGTGGGATGACGACAGGGCCGGTTCCCTTGACGCCCTTTCCGTATTTAAGGACAACCCCCGTGTAGAAATCGTGCTGGGACTTCTTTCAAGCAAAACCAACAACCTTGACGACGAATCCCGGGTCATCAGACTGCTTGACGAAGCGTCCCAAATCATTCCCAAAGACCGTCTGTTCCTCTCCCATCAGTGCGGCTTTGCCTCCTGCGACGGCGGCAATGAACTGACTGAAGACCAGCAGTGGGCAAAAATTGACCAGGGTCAAAAGATCGCCCTGGAATACTGGGGCGAGTAATAAGGAAAGGCAGGGAGCCGGAAAAGAAATCTGCAGGCATTGACCAGTCATCTGTTTTCTTTTTTCTTTCAAGAGGTAATCAAATTATGGAATACAAACCAAAAGAAATCCTGTTAAAAAACGGAACTCCCTGCATCTTAAAAAGCCAAAAGGATTTAATGGTCTGTGCCGTGGTAAACGGAGAAATCGTTGCAAATTCCGGAATCAATCCCATTGGAGCCACGGAACGTTACTCCCACCGGGCCTCCTTAGGCATCTCCACATGCAAGGCATACTGGGGGCTTGGGATCGGTTCCCATCTCCTTGACGCCATCAAAGAAGGTGCCCGTGATATGGGCTATGAACAGTTGGAGCTGGAAGTCGTATGTGAAAATGCACGGGGGCTGGCTCTTTATAAAAAGTTTGGCTTCCAAATCTACGGTACCAGGGAACACTCCTTTAAATACCGGGATGGAAGCTATGGGACTGCCCATCTGATGATGGTAAACCTTTAAAATTTTTCCATATTTTTTTCAAAATCCCTGTTCATATCATTATCAAAATGATATAATGAATATTATTATATAACATCTTGGTAATGGAAGGATCTTTGACATGAACTTAAGACATCTTACTATCTTTAAAACGGTATGTGAAGAAGGCAGCATCACCGGAGCAGCCAAAGCGCTGTCCATGACCCAGCCTGCCATCTCCCACGCCATCAATGAACTGGAAGAATCCGTTGGCTCCCCTCTCTTTAACCGTGTATCCCGCAGGGTGGTCATCAATGAGAACGGAAAATTTTATTTGTCTAAGGTCATCCCTCTCCTGGAACTGTATCAGGATCTGGAAAACTACTCCGGCACCCTGCACCTTCAGGCTCCTCTGCGGATCGGCTCCTGCGTAACCCTGGCTACTTACCTGCTTCCTAAAGTGGTATCCCGCTTTGCTCTTACAAATCCTGATATCCAGCTAAAGGTCACCGTAAACAATTCCCAGGAGATCACAAATAAGCTTCTGAAAAACGAACTGGATATCGGCCTGATTGAGGGCGTCATCCCTGATGAGCAATTGGAGAAGATCCCTTTTTCCTCTTATCCCATAGCAGTGATCTGCGCCCCCGGCCATCCTTTTGCAGAACGCCTTGCACAGCCGGTGGCACTGGACCGTCTCATTGAGGAACCCCTGCTGATGAGAGAACAGGGCTGTACCCTTCGGGATACCTTTGACTGCTCTCTGGCTCTGAATAATTTATCGGCACAGCCCCTCTGGTCCAGCACCAACTCGGATGTGATCCTTCAGGCGGTAAAGGAAAAGATCGGGATCGGTATTGTTCCCAGGATTTTTGCCGATGAGTCCTTAAAAAAAGGGGAAATCGTTGAAATAGAGGTGAAAAACCTGGATATCAGTTGCATGAACCATGTGGTATTTCATAAGGACAAGTTCCAGACGGAAGCATTCCAGGCGTTTATCAACCTGGTATTATTCGACTAAGGGTGGCTATGGGCAAGAGAAGTTCTGCCATACCCTTGAGAGGCCATGTAATCCGGCACAAACAAAAGGAAGCGCCGAAAAATGACGAAACCAGGGTCATTTTTCGGCGCTTCTGTTTTATGATTCCTTCTCAGCCAGAATCTTGTCAATGCTGACGATCTTCACACAAAGGGCGAATAATTCCATTGCCAGGATCAGATCAGATAAAGGAGGATAAGAGGGAGCAATGCGGATATTGTTATCCCGCGGATCCTTTCCATAGGGATAAGTAGCTCCTGCTCCGGTCATGACTAAGCCGGATTTCTTGCATCTTGCCACAACGGTCTTTGCACATCCGTCAAGAGAATCAAAGGAAATGAAATAGCCGCCTTTTGGACTGGTCCATTCCCCGATTCCAAGGCCTCCCAGCTCTCTTTCCAAAATCTGGATCACTGCCTCGAATTTCGGCCTCATGATATCTGCATGCTTTCTCATATGCTCTACCATACCGTGAATATCTCCAAAATACCGTACATGGCGAAGCTGATTCACTTTATCATGGCCGATGGTCTGGATCTTTAACTGCTTCATAATATCCACCAGGTTGTTCTGGCTGGCCGCAATGGCTGCGATGCCGGAGCCTGGGAAGCTGACCTTTGAGGTGGAGGCGAATTTATATACCATATCCGGATTTCCGGCTCTCTTACACTCTGCCAGGATCTCAATGAGATGATCCTGGTCCCGGTCGTACAAATGATGGATCGTGTAAGCATTATCCCAGTAAATGCGGAAGTCTTTGGCAGCCGGCTTTAAGCGGGCAAAACGGCGCACCGTATCATCGGAATAGGAAATCCCCTGAGGATTGGAGTATTTGGGAACGCACCAGATTCCTTTGATGGAATCATCCTTTGCCACAAGCTCTTCCACCATATCCATATCAGGACCTGTAGGGGTCATAGGAACATTCACCATCTCGATCCCAAAGTATTCGGTTATGGAAAAATGTCTGTCATACCCAGGGACCGGACAGAGGAATTTCACCTTATCCAGTTTGCACCAGGGAGTGCTTCCCATAACGCCGTGAGTCATGGAACGGGAAACCGTATCATACATAACGTTTAAGCTGGAATTGCCATAAATAATGATGTGGTCAGGTGCTACCTCCATCATGTCGGCAAGAAGCTCTTTTGCTTCCTTGATCCCGTCAAGGACCCCATAGTTGCGGCAGTCTGTGCCGTCATCACAGGTCAGATCATCATTGCTGCTCAGCACATCCATCATTCCCATGGATATATCCAACTGCTCCGTGCTGGGCTTTCCTCTGGACATGTCAAGCTTTAAGTCCTTGCCCTGAAACTCCTTATACTGCATGGAAAGCTGTTTCCTTAACTCCTGTAACTCTTCCTTTGTCATCTCAACATACGGCTTCATAGATTTCATTTTCCTCCTCATATAGACTCCTCTAACCCAAAAGGTCCTTTAGTATCCTGTTGACCGCTCCCGGATCGGCTTTTCCCTTCATGGAACGCATGGTCTGGCCTACTAAAAACCCAAAGGCTCTTTCTTTTCCATTACGGAAATCCTCCACGGACTGCGGATTTGCAGAAACAATTTCCTCAATTACCCTGCGCAGTTCTCCTTCGTCATTTACAACCTTTAATCCGTTTTCTTCCACATATTGCTCCGGATCAACGTTTTCTGCAAAAATTTTCTCGAAAACTTCCTTGCCCACGGTACGGTTAATGGTACCATTATCCACTAAATCGATTAATTTTGCAAGGTTTTCCGGAGAAAATGTCATTTTATCAGGTTCCGTTTCTGTCTCTTTTAAAAGCCTCATGGCCTCTACCATAAGCCAGTTTGCGGCTTCCTTTGGCTTCTTACAGATCCCGGTGACAGCCTCAAAAATATCCGCCATATGCTTGGAACCGGTAATAATATCCGCATCGTATGGGGAAAGATTGAACACTTCCTGATAGCGGGCCATTTTTTCGGTCCGCAGCTCCGGCTGTCTGGCCTTTATACTGCTGATCCATTCATCACTGATGGCCACAGGAGGAAGGTCCGGGTCAGGGAAATAACGGTAATCCCTGGCATCTTCCTTGGACCGCATGGCATAGGAGGATTCCTTGTTGTCATCCCACCGTCTGGTTTCCTGAACCACCGGCTTCCCTTCCTCGATCAATTCGATCTGGCGTTTCCTCTCCCCCTCAATGGCACGGGCAATGGCCTTAAAGGAGTTTAAATTCTTCATTTCCGTCCTGGTGCCCAACTGGGCCGAGCCGGCCTCACGGACAGATATGTTCACATCAGCCCTCATGGAACCTTCCTGAAGCTTGCAGTCTGAAGCTCCCAGATACTGGATGATCAGTCTCAGCTTTTCTAAATAGGCGATCACCTCATCCCCGCTCCTCATGTCAGGCTCTGATACGATCTCAATGAGAGGAACCCCGCTCCGGTTAAAGTCCACCAGGGAACAGTCCTCCCATTCATCATGGATGAGCTTTCCTGCATCCTCTTCCATGTGGATCTCATGGATCCCGATCTTTTTCTTTCCTGAGGTTGTATCGATCTCCACATAGCCGTTATGGCAGATAGGAAGGTAGAGCTGGGATATCTGGTAGTTCTGGGGATTATCCGGGTAAAAATAATTTTTCCGGTCAAACTTGCAATACTGGTTGATCTGACAGTTTGCCGCAAGGCCAACCGCAAGGGCATATTCCACTACCTGCTTGTTAAGGACAGGAAGGGAGCCGGGCATTCCGGTGCATACCGGACAGGTGTGGGTATTGGGCGCTCCGCCGAATTCCGTAGAGCAGGCACAGAAGATTTTCGTTTTCGTAGCCAGTTCCACATGGACTTCCAGGCCGATGACCGTCTCATACTGTTTACTCATTTATCTCTCCTCCTTTCCCTTTTCCTGAAATGGCTTCTGCTGCCATAGGGGGCATCTCATAGCTTTTGCTTTGTTCAAGGGCAAAGCCCGCCCGGATGATGTTCTTTTCCTTAAAGCAGTCTCCAATGAACTGGACCCCAATGGGCAGCCCTTTGGAATCCCTGCCCCAGGGAACCGTAAGACCGGGAAGTCCGGCAAGGTTCACGGAAATGGTATAAATATCTCCCAGATACATTTGCAAAGGATCCCTTAAGCTTTCCCCCAGCTTTGGTGCTGTAGACGGGGAAGCCGGTCCCAGGATCACATCGTATTTTGAAAATGCCTGGTCAAATGCTTTCTTGATCAGGGCCTTTGTCCTTAAGGCCTTTAAATAATATGCATCATAATACCCGGAGCTTAATACAAAGGAGCCCAGCATGATACGGCGTTTTACCTCCGGCCCAAAGCCCTGGGAACGGCTCTTTTTATACATGCCGTGAAGTCCCTCGTATTCCTTGGCCCGGTAGCCGTATTTCACGCCGTCAAACCTGGATAGGTTGGAGCTGGCTTCTGCTGAGGCAATTACATAATAGGCTGGAATGGCATATTCCACCATCCCTAAATCAAAGGTCTCCACAATGGCTCCCTTTTCCTCCAAGACCCTGGCGGCTTTTAAAACAGCCTCCTTTACCTCCTGGTCAAGGCCCTGGCCCAGATAATCCCCAGGAATACCGATCCGCATTCCTTTCACGTTCTCTTTTAAAGCCTGGGTGAAATCACAATCTTTCCGGTCCACAGACGTGCTGTCCTTCTCATCATGGGAAGCCAGAACCTCCAGAATCGCGGCACAATCCGTCACGTCCTTTGCAACAGGGCCGATCTGGTCTAAGGAAGATCCATAGGCAATCAGCCCATACCTGGAAATGGTCCCGTAGGTGGGCTTTAATCCCGTAACTCCGCAGAAGGCGGCAGGCTGTCTTATGGAACCTCCTGTATCCGATCCTAAGGCATAAAAGCATTCTGCCGCGGCAACTGCCGCACAGGAGCCGCCGGAGGAACCGCCGGGAACGTGCTCCGGATTCCAGGGATTTCTCGTGACCCCGTAGGCCGATGTTTCCGTGGTGCTTCCCATGGCAAATTCATCCATATTGGTTTTCCCAAGGATCACTGCCCCTGCCTTTTTTAAACTCTCCACTGCGGAAGCCGTATAAGAAGGAACAAAGTTAGAAAGGATCTTGGAGCTGCAGGTGGTCTTCATGCCTTCAATGCAGATATTGTCTTTCACTGCCACCGGTACCCCTGCCAAAGGGCCTGTAAGCTCTCCGTTTTCGATTCGTTTCTGTACGTCTTCGGCCTGTGTTAATGCACGTTCTTCCTCTATGGTTACAAAGCTGTTAAGCACCGGCTCCATGGCCTTGATCTGGCCCAGGGCTGCTTTTACCGCTTCTACGGAGGTAACTTCTCCGCTTTTTATTTTTTTCCCCAACTGTACTGCTGTGAGGGATAATATTTCTTTCGCTGTCATATTAGAATCCCCCTATTCCACTGTTTTTGGCACCTTAAAAGCTCCATCCTTGCTTTGGGGAGCATTTTTTAAGATGTTCTCTCTGTCGTCGCCGTTTTCCACCACATCCTCACGGAAAACGTTGTGCACCGGGAATACATGAGACATGGGTTCCACGCCAGCCGTATCCAGTTCGTTTAATTTATCAATATAATCCAGCATGCGGCCCATATCCTTTTTCGCCGCTTCCTTTTCCTCATGGTCAAGCTCCAATTTTGCCAGGATCCCTACGTATTGGATCATATCATCATCGATCATGTGCGCCATTTTTTCTTTCTCCTTTCCACTTTCCTGCTCATGTCTTCTGAGCATAAAGGTATACCCGCAGGGTGTTTCCTCTTCCCTGCCCATGTACTTTGGGCATAAAGGTATACCCGCAGGGTGTTTCCACTTTCCTGCTCATGTCTTCTGAGCAGGGCCCACCCCGTTTTATCGGGTGTAAAGGTATACCCGCAGGGTGTTTCCTCTTCCCTGCCCATGTACTTTGGGCAGACCCCACCCCGTTTTATCGGGTGTAAAGGTATACCCCCAGGGTGTTTATGGTTCCAGTCTTGTCACATCTCTTGGAAACAGGGTGGTCTCTCTTATATTCCCCTCGTCAAGAAGGCGCATGGTTAAGCGCTCCAGGCCGATCCCAAGACCGCCGTGAGGGGGCATGCCGTATTGAAAGATCATTAAATAGGAAGAAATGTCCTCCGGATTCATGCCTCTGGCCTCCATTTTTTTAAGAATGGTGTCATAATCATGGATTCTCTGGCCTCCCGTAGTGACCTCCAGCCCCTTAAACAATAAGTCAAAGCTTAAGGTAAACTTAGGGTCAGCCGGATCGTCCATCGCATAGAAGGGGCGTTTCTTTGAGGGATAATGGGTGACAAATACGAAATCACTGCCATACTCCTCCTTAAAATAACGGCCGATGAGCACTTCCTCTTCCGGCTCCAGATCATAGGGGTTTCTGATTTTTCTGTTATATTTCCCAGACACCAGCTCCTTTGCTTGTGCAAAGCGGACCGTGGGGATATTGGACACATTGGGAAGGGTGACCTTAAGCATTTTTAGCTCTGTTTCGTACTCCTCGCAAAGAAGTCCAAAGGTATACTGAAGCATGGCTGTTTCCATTTCCATGATTTCCTCAAAGCCGTCAATATATCCCATTTCAAAATCCATGCTGGTATATTCATTTAAATGTCTCGTTGTATTATGCTTTTCCGCACGGAAGACGGGGGCGACTTCAAATACCCGGTCGTACACGCCTACCATGGTCTGCTTATAAAACTGGGGACTTTGGCCCAGCTCTGCTTTCTTATTAAAATAGTCCAGTTTAAATACGTTGGAGCCGCCTTCTGCTCCGCGGGCTACGATCTTTGGTGTACGGATCTCGGTAAAGGCCTGGGAATGGAGGAAATCCCGGAATCCTCTTACAATGCCTTCCTGGAGGCGGAACTTCGCCCGTTCCATGGGATTTCGAAGGGTAATGGGACGCAGGGCCAGCTTTGTTTCAAGAGAAGTGTTTAATTTCCACTTGCTGATAGCCACCGGCAGCACCTCCGCCGGCTGGGACAGCAGGTCAATCTTCAAAAGGCGGATCTCAAACCCGCGGGGAGCCCTCTCTTCCTTTGATACGACTCCTGTGACCCGGACTGCAGACTCTTCCTTTAAAAGGCTTAAGTCAAAATCCGTCTTTCCTTCCTCATATACGCACTGCACCAGACCCTCGGCTTTCCGAAGGATCACGAAAGCAACCTCTCCCATATCCCTTATGGTATGAACGCTGCCTTCCATTTTTACCGTCCGGCCCTCATAACCGCCGGATCTTATTTGGTCCATGGAGACCGTTTCTTTTTCTTTTACACCACTGATAAATTCCATATCTGTATTCTCCTTACCTGAATGTAATTGTTTTGATTCCGGTGAAGAGGTTGCTGCAGTTCAGCCATGCCATTCATAATTTGGCGGATGTGAGAGGTATTTAAAAGACATACGGATATGCCGCCAAATACTTCTGCATAGCTTAACTGCAACAAAATATCCCGCCCCGGAATACAGTTACATATTCCGGGACGGGATTTATATGGCTATAAGTTCCCGCGGTACCACCCGCATTGAGACAACTGCCTCTTCCTCCAGCCGCAGATATGACAGCCGGATAAGCAAATGCCTCCACTCAAACATTTAACGCATGTGTACGGATAAGCCTACTCATGTCACCGTCAATCCAATCAAAAAGGATCAACGGCCGCTTCGGCATATCGGCTCCGGAGTGTTCCCTTAGCCAAGTCCCACGTGACGGCGCTCTCAGTCGGTGGCGCCCTCTTCCTGTTGAGGTCCATAGGCCAGAGTCTCCTTCTCTGCCTTTCTCAGTATATCTTCTGAACTCCTGTAGGTTTATGGTTCCCTGTTCAGGTCTGTTTTATAACAGTTCACCACTTCACTACAATGAATTGCACTTATAATATCACAATCTATTTTAACCTGCAATATTTATTTTTCACAAAATCTCTCCAGCAATGGAAAAAGAACCTAATAAATCATACAATATTGACTTTTCCTGTCGAAAAGGTTACAATTATGATCACGCTTACTATAAAATAGGGAGGGCTTTTTTTATGTCTGAAACAATGGATGCTTTAAGACCTGAAGAAAATAAGATGGGAACCATGCCGGTAAACAAGCTTTTACTGACTATGTCTCTTCCCATGGTTATTTCCATGCTCATACAGGCGCTTTATAACGTGGTCGACAGTATTTTTGTGGCACAGATCGGGGAAACAGCCCTTACTGCAGTCTCCCTTGCCTTTCCCATTCAAAACCTGATCATTGCAATCGCCGTAGGCACCGGCGTGGGGGTTAATGCCCTCCTTTCCCGGTCCTTAGGAGAAAAGAACCAGAAAGGGGCTAATCTGGCTGCAGTTAACGGAATATTCGTTTTTATTCTCAGTTATATTGTTTCCGCCCTGTTCGGAATTCTATTTTCCAGGTTCTATTTTACGGTGCAGACAGACAATGCGGAGATCATCAGCCAGGGAACTACTTATCTTTCCATCTGTACGGTCTTTTCTTTCGGCGTTTATCTGGAAATCGCTTTGGAGCGGATCATGCAGTCCACCGGCCGCACCATCTACAACATGATCACCCAGGGGCTTGGAGCCATTATCAACATCATTCTGGACCCCATCCTCATATTCGGACTCTTTGGTTTTCCCCGCCTTGGCATTGCCGGAGCGGCCATTGCAACTGTCATCGGCCAGATCATCGCCATGATGCTCCTGCTGTATTTTAATTTGACCAAAAATCCTGACGTGAATTTAAACATGCGGGGCTTCCGTCCCCATAAAGAGACCATTATGGATATTTATAAGGTAGGACTTCCCTCCATTATCATGCAGTCCATCGGTTCTGTCATGACCTTTGGAGTAAATAAGATCCTCCTTTTATTTTCCGAAACCGCAGTTTCCGTATTCGGTATTTTCTTTAAGCTGCAAAGCTTCATCTTCATGCCTGTATTTGGACTCAATAACGGTATGGTCCCCATTGTGGCCTATAACTGGGGCGCTAAAAACAGGGACCGCATTATAAAGACCATACGCTCCAGCATCATTGGGTCTGTCTCCATCATGTTCCTGGGAGTCATTATATTCCAGGTATTCCCGGTACAGCTTCTCCAGTTGTTTGATGCTTCCGAGAACATGATTTCCATCGGAGTTCCCGCCCTGCGCATCATCAGCTCAGGATTCCTTTTTGCCGGCTACTCCATCATCATTGGTTCCGTTTTTCAGGCTCTTGGAAACGGGGTCTACAGCCTTATCGTATCCATTGCCAGGCAGCTTGTATGTATTTTACCTATTGCATATATTTTCGCGAAAGTCTTTGGTCTTCATGCAATCTGGTATGCCTTCCCTCTGGCTGAGATCATGGCCCTGGTTTTAAGTACCATCCTGTTTAAACGAATTTACGAAAACTGCATCAAAAAAATTTAGGCTCTACAAACTGAATATGCAAGCATATCCGCTTGCTCCACCAGGAGGCAAAAAATGAGGTCTGATTATCTGCTAGTAGACGGCTACAACATCATATTTGCCTGGCCTGAACTAAAAGAACTGGCGGAGACCAACATGGACTCCGCCAGAACCAGGCTTCAGGATGTGCTATGCAACTACCAGGGCTATAAAAAATGCAATGTCATTCTTGTCTTTGACGGCTACAAGGTCAAGGGAAATCCGGGCACTGTCTTGGAATACCACAACATCCATGTGATTTTTACCAAAGAAGCCGAGACCGCAGACCAGTACATTGAAAAGGTCTCCCAGCAGATCGGCAGACAGCACCAGGTACGGGTAGCCACCTCAGACAAGCTGGAACAGATTATCATCCTGGGAACAGGCTGCACACGCCTTTCTGCAAGAGACTTAAAGAAAGAAATCGAAGACACGAATCTTGAGATTAAGAAGGAACACTTGGAACGGATTCCTTCAAAGAAAAACCGCCTCTTCGATAACCTGGACCCGGAGCTGTTTGAATATTTAGAAAAAATACGGCTGAATAAAAAAGACTGACCATTCTATCCCTTTTTTCCGGGGCATATACTTATTAAGCTAATACACAGGAGGAATATCACATGTCATTACTGGAATTGTTCATCATTGCGGTAGCCTTATCCATGGATGCCTTTGCCGTTTCCATCTGCAAAGGATTATGCATGCCAAAGATGAACTGGAACAATGCAGTCATTGCAGGTCTGTATTTCGGGGGATTCCAGTCGGGAATGCCTCTTGTAGGATACCTGCTTGGGTCGCAGTTTAAGGAGGCCATTACCTCCTTTGACCACTGGGTCGCTTTTATCCTGCTTGGAGCCATCGGCTTTAATATGATAAAGGAATCCTTCAGCAAAGAGGAGGAGGAAGAATGTGAATCTTCTCCCATGGCCCCCAGAAACATGATCCCATTGGCAGTCGCCACCAGCATTGATGCCCTTGCCGTAGGTGTCACCTTTGCATTCCTTCAGGTACAGATCGTTCCGGCGGTTTCTTTTATCGGAGCCACCACCTTTACCCTGTCTATCCTTGGAGTTAAGGTTGGAAACGTATTTGGAACACGCTATAAATCAAAGGCGGAATTTGCCGGCGGGCTGATCCTGATCCTTATGGGGATCAAAATTCTGGCACAGCACCTGCTGGAGGTTTAAGTTTGTTCACAAGAATACAGCATGACTGCACCAAAGGGGTCCAGAACAAACTTTTTCCCATTGATCTTTGGACTAAGGTAGTTGGATAACAGAATATCCCAGCCCTCCATTGTTTCATTTCCTTCAATTTCCTGACTCTTTCCTGTAAAATTTGCAAAGACCAGGAGTTTTTCTTTCTGCCAGATTCTTTTATAGGCAAATATTCCTTTCTGCTTCAGCAAAACAGGCTCATAGCTTCCTTCACTGATTACGCTGTATCCCTTTCTCAGCTCAATCAGCTTCTGATAGTAGAAAAATATTGAGTCAGAATCAGCAAGGCTCTCCCTTACATTGATCTCTTCACAGTTTTTATTGACACCGATCCAGGGAGTTCCTGTGGTAAATCCGGCCTGGCCTCCTGCTTCCCACTGCATGGGGGTCCTGGCATTATCCCTGGACCGTTCTCTTAAAATCCGGTAAATCTCTTCTTCCTCTCTCCCCTGTTCTTTTAAAATTTCAAAGTAATGAAGGCTTTCCACATCACGGTAAAGGGAAATATCAGTAAAGTACCCATTGGTCATTCCGATTTCCTCTCCCTGATAAATATAGGGTGTTCCCCTCATTCCGTGTATGACGGTAGCCAGCATCTTCGCGGTTTGCTTTCTATACTTTCCATCATCGCCGAACCTGGATACTGCCCTGGGCTGGTCGTGATTGCACCAGAACACCGCATTCCAGCCATCCCCTTCCGTCATACAGGTCTGCCATGTATGGAAAATCTTTTTCAGTTTCTCAAAGTCAAAGGGCATCAGAGACCATTTGTCACCGCCCTGATAATCCACTTTTAAGTGATGAAAATTAAAACACATCTTAAACTGCTTTTCAAGAGGATTGGTATAGCGGATACAGTGATCAATGGTGGTGGAAGACATCTCTCCCACCGTAATGATATTATCCCCATCCAAGCCCGTATCCACCACAATCTCTCTTAAATATTCATGGATCCGGGGGCCGTCGGTATAGAACCGGCGGCCGTCTCCCTCTTCATCATCTTCCCAGGCAGAGGGCTTGGATACCAGGTTAATGACATCAAACCGGAATCCCCGTATCCCCTTTTCCTTCCAGAAACGGATCACCTTTTTGATCTCTTCCCGTACCATGGGATTTTCCCAGTTTAAATCTGCCTGAGTCTTATCATATAAATGGAGATAGTATTTTCCAACTTCCTCAGAATATTCCCATGCATTGCCTCCGAATTTTGACTGCCAGTTGGTAGGCGGATTTCCAGGGGCCCCTTCCTTGAAGAAATAGTAATCCTGGAATCTTTTATCACCTTGAAGGGCCTTTTGAAACCACTCATGACTTGTGGAGGTATGATTGAAAACCATATCAAGCATCAGTCCCATGCCCAGTTCTCCGGCCTTTGCGATCAGCTTTTCCAAATCCTCCATGGTGCCAAACAGGGGATCAATCCGGCAGTAATCCTGGATGTCATAACCGTTGTCATTCTGAGGTGATAGGAAAAACGGGGTCAGCCAGAGGGAATCCACGCCCAGCCTCTTTAAGTAATCCAGCTTTTCCATCACTCCCCTTAAATCTCCGATTCCGTCTCCATTGCTGTCCTTAAAAGATTTGGGATAGATCTGATATACACATGACTTCTTAAAACTCTCCATTTACTCAATCCCTTTCTTCTTTCCAAGTATAACAGTCAGCACAAAAGGCACTGCAATGGCAATCAGCATACACAGTCCGAAGATTCCCATATACTGAGGCTGAATGGACAGGATTCCGGGAAGACCGCCCACGCCAATGGAATTTGCCATAACATTCATTCCAACGGAAACCGTAGCCGCTATGGCAGAACCGATCATGGCAGAAAGGAACGGAAAGCCCCTCTTTAAATTCACGCCGAACATAGCCGGCTCCGTAACCCCTAAGTAACAGGAAATGCAGGCAGGAATGGAAATCTGCTTTGCTTCCTCATTCTTTTTTTGAAGGTACATCATTCCTAAAACTGCAGAGCCCTGTGCAATGTTGGACAAAGCGATCATGGGCCACAGCATGGTTCCTCCGAATTCTGCCATAAGCTGCAAGTCAATGGCATTGGTCATATGGTGAAGACCGGTGATGACAAGGGGAGCATATACAAAACCGAATAAGGTTGCAAACATCCACCGGAAGCTGGAGGTAAGACCTGCATAAACAATTTTTGAAATCCAGGAACCAATGGTCCAGCCAATGGGTCCTACCACTGCGTGAGCTGCGATCACCGCTAACAACAGGGACATGAATGGAACCACGATCATGGAAACCGCCTGAGGCGTGATTTTCTTAAAGAACCTTTCTAAGTAAACCAGTACAAAGCCTGCCAGAATGGCTGGGATCACCTGGGCCTGATAGCCGATCATCTCCATTTTTACAAATCCAAAATCCCATACCGGCACTTCTGCGCCTGCTGCCATGGCATAGGCATTTAAAAGCTGGGGGGATACAAGAGTCAGTCCCAGAACAATTCCAAGGATCTGGGTTGTTCCCATCTTTTTTGTGACAGACCAGGTGATTCCTACAGGCAGGAAATGGAAGATAGCCTCGCCAAGGAGCCAGAGGAAGCTATGGACGCCGGCCCAGAACTGGGACACAGAAACAAGGGTTTCTGTTCCCCCGTTCATAAGCTTGATCTCTCCTATGATATTGCGAAAGCCAAGAATCAGACCGCCTACGATAATGGCCGGAATCAGAGGAGCAAAGATTTCCGCAATGTCCGCCACCGCCCGCTGCAAAAGATTTAAATTTCCCTTTGCCTCTTTCTTTACCTCATCCTTTGATACTCCTTCCACGCCGGATACCGATACAAAGTCATTGTAAAAGGACTGTACGTCATTTCCGATAATCACCTGAAACTGTCCTGCCTGTGTAAAGGTGCCCTTGACGCTTGAAAGGGCCTCGATCTGCTTTGTGTCCGCTTTCCCCGGGTCCACCAGCACAAAACGCATCCTGGTCATACAATGGCTTACTGCCCCGATATTTTCTTTTCCCCCCACGTACTCCAATAATTTCCTTGCATCGCTTTCATACTTACCCATATTCATACTCCCTTCATACATGTTTTTGCTATTAGCAAACTTATATGTTCATATTGTATTTTCACTATAACATATACGTATACCTTTGTCAATATACAGAAAAGAGAATTTAACCTGTCTGCAGACAGCTAAGGGGCAACCAAGGCGGCATTTATCCGGACTTAATAGGTCAGGGGCAAACCGCCAGGTCCGGAACATGATGAGAAGCAGGGTTTTTCATAGTTTCCTGCGGGCAAAATCCACGAACTTAAACTTGTCCGGCCTGTGACGTGATTCCGTGTACTGAAACAGGGTGGAGTCTTCCAGGTACGTATAGCTTTTCACGATCACCACCATATCATAACGCCCCATATCAAGAAGGCGGTAATCCTCATCCCCAGCCATATGGACCGTGATCTCTTTCATTGCAAAGCCGATTTTAAGACCCTGTTCGTTTTCCAGATATTCATAAACGGAATCCTGAGCCGCACGCAGCGGAAGGTTTTCCACTACTTTTCTTGAAAAATAATCCTTATCAATGATGATCTTCTCTCCATCGATCTCCCGGACCCGTTCCAGCACAAAAGCCTCATCCTCCGGGCCGATCTGCAGCGCTTCCATCAGCTTTTTATCATTTTTCACGATTTCTAAATTCTCTACAAAGGTTCTTGGCTTTGAATCCGAATACCGGTAGATTTCCTTAAAGCTTGCAATCTCCGATACCGGGAAATTGAACTTGCTCTTATCCACCACCTCGGCGGCCTTTCCCCTGGCTTTTCGGATGCAGCCATCCTCAGCCAAAAGCCCCAGGGCTTTGCGGACGGTATCACGGGAAGCGCCGTAAATTTCCATCAGTTCCCCTTCCGCAGGAAGCTTGTCTCCCGGACGGTATTCCCGCCTTTCTATTTTTTCAAGAAGCTCTTTATAAAGACGCCTGTATTTACTTTCCATAGGTCTATATCCTCACTTTACCTGACTTTTCTATTGATTTAGATATCAGTTTTTATTTTAACATATACGTATACCTTAGTCAAATAAATCGGCTTTATGCAAAAAAGAGACAGCCGTCAATTCATTTCTTATAACATATCTTTTTCTTTAAAAAGAAAATCATAACGAAATACAAAAAATTTTCTTTTCTTTCCATATATGGATTCATATGGTAAAATATTTCCAGAGCAAGGAATACAAAGGAGGGTTATGCATGCAAATGCAGTATACAAAAAACTTAAATAACAAAAGCGTCTTGGGCATTATCCGGCGCTTCTGCAATTACATTGATCCGCGGCTTACGGAACACGGTTCTCACGTGGCTTATATTATTTCCCGCATGCTGAGGAATACGGGGCAATATTCCCGGCAGGAGTTACGGGATATCTGCTTTCTGGCCCAGCTTCACGATATAGGAGCCTACAAAACAGAGGAGATCTCCAGGATGATTCAATTTGAAACCAGTGATATTTGGGAACATTCCTTCTATGGATATCTTTTCATACGGTATTTCTCTCCCTTAAAGGAACTGGCTCCTGCAGTGCTTTTACACCACATCACCTGGAACTTTCTTGAAAATGGAGATGAACTCAGTACAAAATTAAAAGACTTATCGCAGATACTTCACATCGCAGACCGCATTGATGTCTCCATGTCTCTGGAAAAACGTTCCTGGGAGGATACCCGCCAACTGCTGATTCAGGGAACAAACAATGTCTTCGCACCTCATATCGTAGAACTTGCAGCCAGGATTAACTTTCAGGAACCCATTGATATTGAATGGAGAAAAGATTCAGAATATTTCGACTTCCTAACCAGCATTCCCCTTTCCGAAGAAGAGACTACGGAATACTTGAAAATGCTGGTCTTTATCATTGATTTCAGAAGCCACCACACCGTAACCCACACCATAACCACCACCAGCATCAGCTACGAGCTGGGAAAACTCCTTTCCCTGAGTGAACACCGGCTGAACCTGATCCTCTGCGGCTCCCTGCTCCATGATTTGGGCAAAATCGCCATTCCGGTGGAGATTCTTGAATATCCGGGAAAATTAAGCCATCAGGCCATGTCCATTATGAGGACCCACGTAAATTTTACAGAAAAAATATTTGGGGGCAGCATTGACAAAACTATTGAACGCATCGCCCTGCGCCACCATGAGAAGCTAAATGGAGCCGGGTATCCGAAAAAGCTGAAAGCCGAGGATTTGACCACGGAAGAACGGCTGGTGGCTATTGCGGATATCATCAGCGCACTGACCGGCACCAGAAGCTATAAAACCGCCTTTCCAACAAACCGCATTCTGTCCATTCTGACCAAGATGAAGCATGATGGCCTTCTGGATAAATTCATCGTTGACCTGGCTATGGAACATATTGATGAGATCCTGGAAACCACCTCCATCCGCTGCCAGCCCATATTAAGCGTTTACGAGAAATTGAAAAACGAGTATGAATCTTTCCTTCAATTAGAAACCTACAATGAAAAGCTTTGTTTCGCACTTTCCATAAAGGATCCGGAGCTTAAGCCGTCATGGCCATAAAGTAAAAAGATCCATCTGGTTTCAGATGGATTCATATCATATACAAATCCCGGGGACAGGATAAAAAATAGCTTTAAGCATCATTTAGGTCAGTTTACAAGGAAATGCAGACTGAGAAACGAGTGCTGACAACAAACAGCGATATGCTACCGAGATGGAAGCATATCGCCGTTTTGATTGCTGCAACCTATGGCCGGCAACACCAGAAGGACGGATATCGCTATTGTTAATATCTTTTTCATAAAAGAATATTTCCTTTCTATTACGTAGTATATTCATTAGCCACGTTCACAATATATTTCCAAAGCGTGCTGCTATTTATTTTACCACATAAATCCAGTCCTGTCATTTTTCGTTTGTTCCTGCCTCTCTGCGGAACAAAGCGGACAATTAGGGGTTGGAAAAGCCCGGAATTTTTCAAAAGTCAGAGTACTGTAATCCGAAAAGTTTTCTCCAGCGGCGTATACCCATTGGCATAGACCGTATACCCATCACAATTTACTTCCTCGCCTGAATAATGGCCCTGAAATTCATGCTCACCAAACCCCGGCCCCAGTACCAGCTCCTTTCCTTCATCCCGAACCGTCAAAAAGCCCTCTCTCAGAATCAGTCCTTCCCCTGCTCCCGCCTTCAGACTAAAGGCCGGATGATTCAGGGCAGCCCCTGCTGGAATGCAAACCTCCAGCCGCATAGGAAGGCGGTCCAGCCCTTCCGCCTTAATGGAAAGCTCCAGCCCCTGTTCCAACTCATGGATCTCCACCGTAGTTTTTAACTGACTGCTTATCAGCTTTTCCCTTTTTGCATGGTCCATTTTCCACCAGTCGGAGGTGTCCTGCTTTTCTTTAAAGGGCAGATAATACCATCCCTTTGCCACGGCCTCCACCTTGCATCCGTTCTCCTGCTCCTCTATTTTTTGAGGAATAAAATTGCGGATGTCGCAATAGCTCTCTCCAATCTTTATGTAAACCATGGTACGTCCGCTTTTAAAATACAGAAATCCGCTCTTTCCATTGAGCACCGTATAAGTATAGGCCTTTTTCTTTACCCGAAGCACCCCTGAATGCCGGAAAAACTTCCGGTACTCTTCCAAAAAGCCGTATCCTTTAAAGCAATGCTCAAACATTTCATCATGGTTCATGATCGTATGCAGACAGTCCGGTGCTAAATCTCCCCGCTCCATATTGTCGCGGATGATCTTATGTGCTGCTCCGTCAAACACAGGATTTTCTGCATAACTGCACATAAACAGGTACTGGTAAAAGTATTTATCCCCATATTCAAGCCTTCCCTTGTCCTGCCTGGTGGAATTCTGGGTAAATATAGTATCATCCGGATCTATATAAGTCAGCATCATGGCCAGATTCCGCTCCACATAGCCTAAGAAGTCCTCATCTCCGGTCTCCTCATACATGGCTATCATTGCGCTGTTCACCACCGCATTGTAATTGCCAGTGGAACGCTCTGCATATTCCCCGTCCTCATCCCCATCAATCCCCTCAGACAGATACTGCCCGGCCCTGGCCTTAAGCTGTCCGGAGAACTCCTTCTCTTCTGCAAACAGATTGGCTCCCTGAAGCAAGGCAGCCACTATGGCCCAGCGGTGATTGGGCGTATGAAAGCCTCCGGTAAGGATCGCATCCAGAGTACGGCCCATGATGGTCAGATATTTTTCCCGAAGGACCAGAAGCTTGGAATCCTTCTCAATATCATATTTTACCAGCAGCCGGTAGGCCCCGATCAGCCGCTTGAAACAGAAAGCAGTATCTGCAGCGGATTTAAAATTGCAGGATGGATAGTCAAAGCTCCCGTCCTCTCTCTGAGTCCTGGCTGTAAAATCCAGTGCCAGGTTAATGGCCTCATAAAGAGCCTCATGACGGTAAAAGCTGCTTTCCCTGTTTAGATATACAGCCACTGCCGTGGTCAACCCATAAATCGTTGGCTTTGCCTCCCAGATATCTCCCCGGATTCCTCCCCACTGCAGGTTCTCCGGATCTTTTACCTGCTCGTCCATAAACTGCCTCGTCCTATATTCTGCTCCCTTCAGCAGATGTACGATGTAACGCTTCATAGCCTTCCTCCTTCTTTTAGCCCTTTGCACCGGAGAAAGTAAGTTCCCCGGTAATATAATGCTGTTTATTGATGAAAAAAACAGGTTATTTTGATGCTTCTAACAGAAACAGCATTGCCATTGCCTGTCCATATGGCATTGGCCGAAGTTCAATGTCTTTATAAAACTGTACGCTTTCTCTTCCCATGGGAGTTCCATAAGATACCTGATGCATGACACCTTCTGCATCAATGCACTGAAGAACCGGTAAAAGAGCCTTTCTGGCACTTGCTTCATAAGACGGATCAACAAGTCCTAAATGAACTGCTTTCAATATTCCATAACCAAACCCGCAAGTTGCACTTGCCTCCACGTAAGAGGCGCTGTCATTGATTACCGTATGCCACATACCGCTTTCATTCTGATAGGC
This sequence comes from Lacrimispora brassicae, assembly GCF_054772055.1. Classification (NCBI taxonomy): domain Bacteria; kingdom Bacillati; phylum Bacillota; class Clostridia; order Lachnospirales; family Lachnospiraceae; genus Lacrimispora; species Lacrimispora brassicae. Next base: position 43,572 of record NZ_BRYH01000036.1, read on the forward strand.
AACCAGGGCCTTAATCTGATTTTTCAGCGCTTCTGTCAGATAATGCTTCACAGCTTTGCTGCATGGAATGATGCTGAATAATTCCGGAATCGCCATAGTGATCCAACTGTTTCCTCTTCCCCAAAATGCACCTGCAAAATTATGGCAGCCATGAAATGTCCAGCCATGATACCAGAGACCGGTTTTTCTGTCAGCCAGATATTTGGCATGAAGGAGGAACTGGTATTCCGCTTCATCAATCCATTTTTTATTATCCAGCAGAACTCCCATACGGGCCAGAAATAAAACAGCCATAAACAACGTGTCATCCCACAGCTCCTGCTGATTTAAAGTATCAGAGGTCAGATGCTGGAATCCGCCTTCTTCTGTCCTGGAAAGTTCTTCCACAAGCCACTGCGCCCAGTCCCTGCAGATTTTCATATAAGCCTCATTTCCATTTTTTTCTACCAGATAGGATAAAGCCAGAAGAGGAGCTGTTGTATTAATGTTGCGTGCAGGCAAACCAATGGTAAGCTGTTTTCCATAATACTTTTCCAGTTTCTTTAAAGACTCTTTCTCTCCTGTTTCTTCATATATTTTCCATAAACCAAACAGTCCTACTCCCTGCGTCCATTCCCAGTACCGGTACCGCTCTGCATTGTCTCCGGACAGATTATTTTTTTCCATATTTTTTAAAAAGATATCATCTTCATCATACAGAATTTTTTCAAAGCTTGAAACCAGTAAATCAATTTTTTCTTTTAATTTTTCCATTCCTTTGCCACTTCCTTTCCGCTGCCAGCCACCATAACGGTTGGTGCACTTTGCAATCTCTACAATATTTTTCCTTTTTTTTAGCTAATGTATTGCACATTTTGTGATTGCTCTGCTATAATACATATCCGAAACATGACCATTCCATAGAAAGAATAAAGGCGACTCCTATGACAAATCCAGATGATACACTTCTTTATGAGAAAAAACATAATATTACCATCAACGATATCCAGCATTCCCTTTATTATTATTTTGACTATGATGAACGTTCCTTCGATATCAACATGCCATTCCAACATTTTCATTCATTTTATGAAATCATGATATTGATCAGTCCTCAGGCATGCCATCTGGTAGAGGGCCTTCCTTATTCCATCCGCACCGGTGACCTGGTTCTTCTGCGGCCATCGGTTCTTCACCGAACAGAATATCAGAAAGGAGCTCCCAGTAAACGGCTTATCATCGGCTTTTTGTTCCCCCCTGAACTCTGGGGAATGCCGGAAACTTATGAAAAGCTTTTCGAACCATTTTATTCTCCCCTTCCCATATACCGCTTTCCCTCCAAACAGCAGCAGTTGATCAACGAAAAACTAAACCGGATTTACCGCTACTCCTTTCAGGATGAGGAACCAGAATTAAAATCCCTGATGATTCACGGAATGTTTGTGGAGTTTCTCTATACAATAAGGCAACTGGCACCCTCTAACATCTACACCAATGAACCGTTAAAGGATGAAGCCTCCAAAAAGGTATACACCATTGCCAATTACATTCATAATCATTATTCGAAAGAATTAACTCTGGACTCCCTTTCCAGGGAATTTTATATCAGTCCTTACTATCTGTCCCATCAGTTTAAAGATGTGACGGGCTACACTCTCACCCAGTACATTCAGATGACGCGGATCCGAAACGTACAATACCTGCTTTTAAACACCAAAAAGAAGATCTCTGAACTGGCGGAAGAATGCGGTTTTACCAGTTTTTCTCAATTTAACCGTATTTTTCAGAAATATTGCAGCCAGTCCCCATCTGAATTTCGAAAAGACGGAGGCGGAAACAGCCTTCCAACCATTCCTTAAAACACCAAATGGGCAGAAAAAGCCCGTTACAGCTTCCCGGCATCATCATTATTCCGATGAAAAAGAGCTGTAACGAGCTTCTTATAGCCTGCTGCCCCGTAAAAGGAATTACTTTATGCTGTCATAATATTCTGCTCTTGCGTCAAGAATCTTCTGCAGCCCTGCATTTACAAGGTTGTTGTATTCCGTCTGCTGCATACTGTCGAATTGATCCGGTGAGCAGCTTACCAGTTTGTAAACATATTCAATCATCATGTTTACCACATTCTGTCCGTAATCTGCCTCTGCCTGTGAAATGTTAGAGTATACAGGGAAACGGAATTTGCCTTCAGAACGTACATCATAGAAGTTGGAGAACCACTCCGGATTTTCCCATTCAACGGACTGATCTTTTTCCCATTTGGATACGATAGCATCTTTGCTCTTGGTCCATTCCATCGCAAGGTTTACAATATTTAAGTCATCACAGGTTCCCGGATATCCTTTGCTGGAAAGTTCTTCGCCGGATAATTTGATCGGTACTCCGCTTTCATCTCTCTTATGCTCTGTTGTGTAAACAATATTCTCAGCAACTTCCGGATCTGCCTGCCAGTTTAAATACTTCATACAGGCATCAATCTTTTTCTCGCTTGACTTTGGAACCATTACAAACATACCGTATCTCTGTTCAAAGGGAGTTCGGAAGGAACCGTCAGCCAGTTCAAAGCACTGTACCGGAACAAAGGTTCTTCCGCCTGCACTCTGGTTTAAGATGGTGATGTAATCCCATGGACGCTCTGTGTCATCTAAGAAGAATCCTGCATTGCCTGCTGTCACTGAAGCCTTGTAGATATCTTCGGTTGTATCAGTAGCAAAATCTTTTGTAATAAGTCCTTTGTTGTAAAGTTCGTTTAATTTCCTGATGCCATCAACAGCGCCTGGAGCAACTGCCATATAAGTCTCGCTGTAAACATAAGCATCCTTGTCGCTTTCAAGGTTTACATAAGAACCCACAAAATTTAAATAACCCTTTTCTGTATCATTGCGTCCGCTCATTGCCCAGGGAATGACATGATCAACACCGCCTGGATTCTTATCCTTTACTGCCTGTAAGTACGCAGTCAGTTCCTCTTTTGTCTTCGGCAATTCCATTCCCAGCTTATCCAGCCAGTCCTGGCGGATATACCCAGTATGACGGGGAGCTTCCACACCTCTTTGCTTCATAATTGCAAACTGTTTTCCGTCGATCTGTCCCATGTTCTGTGCATCGGAGACAAATTTCTTAATATCAGAGCCATAGGTTTCATAGGCCTGGGTTAAGTCGGCCAGACCGCCATTCTGTGCAAAGTTATAGAAAATACTCTGATTGTATGTAAATACGATATCAGGGGCGCTTCCGCCGGACATCATGATGTTCAGCTTATCATCAGAAGAGGATCTTGGAACGGAAACATATTCCACATTAATGTTGTACGTTTCCTTCATCTGCTGTTTGATCCATTCCGTCTGGGTATTGTTTTCTACAGTCGTTCCAGGAGCCGCATCACCTCTGTCCCAAACCATAACCTTAATGGTCACTTCCTCCCCATTATTTGCAGCAGCCGCTGCCTCAGCTTTTGTTTCTTCAGCGCCTGCTGCTTTCGCTGCTTCCTTGCCTGCACCGGAACTGCATCCGGTTACCAGAGCTGCTGCTGCCAAAACTGCCATGCAGCGTTTCAATAATCCTGCTTTTCTCATAAATAAACCTCCCTTTCTTTTCTTCCTATATTTATTGTAAAAAAATACTCATCCTTTTACTGCCCCAAGCATAATGCCCTTTGTAAAATACTTCTGTATAAACGGATAGGCAATAATCATTGGTGTCATGGAAATCGCAATACTGGCCGATTTAATGTTATCAGCAACCAACTGTGATGCAATTCCCTCTTCCTGGGATATCTTAACCGATTCAATCAACTGTTTTAATACCATCTGAACCGTGTACAGCTTAGAAGTGTTTACATAGTAAAGAACATCACTCAATCGGTTCCATCTGCCTACTGCATAAAACAGGGCGAGTGTAGCCAATGTGGGATAAACCAAAGGAATGGCTACTTTAAATAAGGTCTGGATCTCATTACATCCATCAATCTTTGCCGCTTCATAGAGGGAGGAGTCTACCCCTTTAAAAGCAGTACACATAATGATCATATTATATGCGCTGAGAGCCTCCGGAATAAGGAGAGCCCATACGGTATCAATCATTTTAAAATCCTTGACATTTAAATATTTGGGGATGATTCCCGGATCCAGATACATGGTCACAACAAACAGGGTCATAATGATTGTTCCGCCCTTTAAATTCTTTTTTGAAAGGGGATATGCCGCCATGATTGTCATGATGATACATACGACCGTAGATCCCAGCATGAGAAAAACGGAATAGACAAAAGAAGAAGCAAAGCTTCCGCTTCGAAATGCCCTGACGTAAGCTTCCGCCGTAAACTGTACGGGATACAGAAAAACTTTTCCACCCAGAATGGCATCCTTGGAGCTGAAGGACATGGATATAACACGGAGGATGGGAATCAGCGCAATAATGCTGACTGCCACAAAAAAGATATTCCAGAAAAGCTGAAACCTGCGTTCTGTCTTGCTCTTTAATTCTCCCATTACATAATTCCCTCCTCTCCCATTTTTTTGGAAACTTTATTAACAGACAGAATCAGTATAATGCCCACCACTGACTGGAATAATCCAACTGCAGTGGCAAAATCAAATCGTCCTGCCTGAAGGCCAACATTATAAACATAGGTACTGATAACATCGGAAGCACTCTTTACCAGAGTATTTCCCATCATATAAGGACGGTCGAAATCAATGGATACGATTTTTCCAAGCTGCATGATGAGCATGATGGAAATCGTTGGTCTGATCTGGGGTATGGTAACATGAGCGATTCTCTGAAGCCTTGTTGCACCGTCTATATACGCTGCTTCTCCTAAAGACGGATCTGTGGCTGTCAGTGCTGCCAGATAGATGATCAGAGAGTAACCGGCTGACTGCCAGACACCTGAAAACCAGTACACAAAACGCCAGATAAAAGGAGAGCTTAAAAAGTTCACCTCTGTAAAGCCTGCTTTCCGGATCAGATCATTGACCAGACCTCCTGCTGAAAACAACTGTGTAATAATGCCTGCAATAATGACCCAGGAAAGAAAGTGGGGCAGGTACAAAATTGTCTGAGTCGCTTTCCTGATATGTATGTTTCTGATTTCAAACAGGAATACAGCAATAAATACAGGAATGGGAAATCCAATAATCAAATCACCTGCATTTAAAATCAGGGTATTTTTCAATGCATTCCAGAAATCCTTTGATCCAAAGGCTTCCTTAAAGTTGGCAAATCCAACCCATGGGCTGTTCCAGATACCGGCAAATACATTGAATTTCTTAAAAGCAATTACGCCTCCGATCATTGGCTTATAACGGAACAGGAGCATATAAATTACCGGAATCAGAAGCATTAAGTAAAGCTGCCAGGTATTGCGCAGATATACCTTAAACGGGATCTTGCGCACCTTTTCCTTTGTTATTTTTTCTTTCATCATATCCACACCCTCTTTCTATACGTTCCCTTCTTTTTCCAGCCCTGCCTCCAGTCTTTCTACCAGAGCCAGAAGTTCTTTCGGTTCATGGACGGTATAGTCCGGCTTTTCCCATTCATCAGCCGGAATCATATCATAGCGTGGAGACCAGTCAATGAGAATAGAAGTAATTCCAAAACGGTTGGCTCCCGCAACATCCTTTCTCACATTGTTACCGATCATAACAATTCTTTTTTTGTCTTCTTCTGTAAGGTGATTCTTCTCCATGGCATCCTGAAACATCTGTTGGGAAGGTTTCTGTATCCCCACGATCTGGGAAATTGTTCTGGTATGGAAACAATAACCAAGACCGTTTTCTTCATAAACATTGGAAAAGGACTGTTCTTCTCCATCTGCCACCATGGCAATGATATAACCGGCATCGTAAAGAGCTTTTAAGGTCTCCCCTGCGCCGGGCATCAATTCTGCGTGGACTACAATACCGTCTTCATTGCGGACTTCGGTTCCTTCATCAATAATTGTGTCTCCGCTGTCTGTAAAAATAATTAACTTTTTTGTCATTTTGTTAACTCCGTATCAAATTTTGACGTTTTCATCTTAAAGCTGATAAAAACATTATAATATTTTGGTCACATTGTTGCTATGCGTAATTTGTTTTTGTTGAAAACATCTTATTCCCACTTTTTGCGTTTATGGAATCAGACGAAGGGTTTTAATCTCAAATGGAGCAAAATGTAAGAGCATCTCACTGCCATTTTCAAGCAGATTCACCGGAACAGTTTTTCCGCCTTCCATATTCTCTTCCATGGCAGTTCCCCACACGTTGCTGATTTTAAAACCAGCCGTCACCAAGCAGGAGGTATGTTTTCCAATGGCTTCATAGCATCTTAAAACCATATGATTTTCCCCGTCCTCTGCCATTTTCACCGTCTCCAGAATCACATTTTCTGCTGAGATCCGGAAAAATTCTTTTTCTCCGGTACCCTTCCCCCAAAATGCCAGGGGGCAGTTTAACTGCATTCCTTCCCGCACAACTCCGCTTTCTGTAAAATTTCTGCTTTCTATATAGAAAGAATAAGTAAATTCCTGTATTCCTTTATCCCCATACATATCCGGCCATACAGGAGATTTTAAGAGTGTCAGTTCCATGGAATTCCCATTGGTGCTGATTCCATATTTGGAATCATTGAGCACTGCCGCAGTCCTTCCCGGTTCCGTCATAGCAGTATACCGGTGATTGCAGACCTCATAACGGTCTGCATCGTAACGGCGGTTCTCATGGGTTGGGCGTTTGACATACCCAAATTGGATTTCTTCCAGGGCTTCTTCCGTTCGGATATGAACCGGGAAAGCTGTCTTCAGCAGCTTGTGAGTTTCCTGCCAGTCAATGACCGTGACAAAATCAATCCGCCTGCTGTTATAGGTTAATGCGATTCTCTGTGTCAGAGAGGATTGGTGAATCATCCGCTTTACCAGAAGCACCACTTTAAGCGGCCCTGTCTCCTCTATGGTGATCTCCGCCCTGCTTCCCAGCTCTACCGGTATATTTTTATAGAAGGAACTCATTTCCCAGGCATCATAATCCACATTAATATCCTGGTATAAGAAAAATTGGTTTGCGATCCCATCTACATATTCGGTTTTTGTTTCCTGATCCAAAACACTCCTCACCTGACCAAGGCCGTCCACAATTACCTTGACCAACCTGTTTTCCAGAACAAGCCAACCGTCTTGTTCATAGATCCGGCATACCTTATCTTCTGAAACTGCGGAATTTCCACAGTCAGTCTGGTTCTGCCCGCCAAGATCCGTATAGCCGCAGGAGGGAACCTTCACAGGAACCAGCAGCCTGTCCCCGTTTTTCTGGGTCACAGGAATTCTTCCCCTCCGAACCAGACATTCTCCTTCTTTAGCCGGTATCTCTGCCAGTTCCTCCCGCTCCCAGGATAAAGAATTGAATATTAAGACACCGTCATCCTCTGATCCTGTGATCTGCTTTCTTGCTTCTTCATAAAAACCAAGTGCTTTTTCTCCGGCGGTTTTTAACGCTTCTCTGGCATCCTCATATACCCTGGTAATGGAGGTTCCTGGAATGATGTCATGGAACTGGTGAAAGAGCAGCACTTTCCATAATGATTCCAGCTCCTTTCTCCGGTTTTCTCCGTTTTCTGTAAAGCATGCAATGGAATTTAAAAGTTCTGCTTCCCGCAGCTTCCGTTCCGTCAGTCGGTTTTCTTTCTTGATCCACGCCTGGGAGGTGTAGGTTCCCCTATGCCAGGGCAGGTAGATTTCCCCTCTGTAAACCTCTGTTACTGAGCCTTCCTCTTCCAGCCTTTGAAAAAATTTAACAGGGCTTTCCATCCGGGTGCGCGGTGCTCCTTCCAAATCTTTTACACGCCTTGCTGTTTCTGCCATTTCTCTGGTGGCACCGCCCCCGCCGTCACCAAATCCAAAGGGAAAGAGAAAGGAATCAATATTCTCCTGCTGAACCCGGTCCTCCCGCCATCTTGTGATTAAATCAAGAGGATCCAGCCGGGCGTTATTCTCTTTATAAAAATGAGTAAGAATCCTGGTACCGTCAATTCCTTCCCACCAGAAATTATTATAAGGAAACACATCACAGCCCTTTAATGCCCTGGCCACCTTCTGAGTGGCAAAGTAGCGGATTCCGCAGCCTTTCATAATCTGAGGGAGCTGTCCGTTAAAGCCAAAGCAGTCTGGAAGCCATGCCATGACACTTTCTTTTCCCAGCTCTTCCAAAAACCATTTTCTTCCGTAAAGGCAATGACGGATCAGACTCTCTCCGGATACCAGGTTGGTATCCGCTTCCACATACATCCCGCCTTCCGGTATAAAGGTTCCGTCCTCAACCTTGTGAAGAAGACGTTCGTACAACTCCGGATAGTTTTCTTTTACATTTTCCATAATGGGAGGTTCACATAAAAGGAATTTGTAATCTTCATATTCATCGGACAAAGCAATTTGTGTAGACAGGGTTCTTGCGCATTTTCGTTTTGTTTCCTCCCAGGGCCAGAGCCAGGCCAGATCCAGATGGGATTGTCCAAATATAGTAAACTCCGGTGCCGTTGACCCATTGACACAGGAAAGCAGCGGTGCCAGTTTTTTTCTTGCCTTGCGAAAGGATTCATCCCTTGCTTCCCGGTCCAGCTCAAAATCTGCCAGAAAAGTAAATTCCAAAAGTCCCTGGTTTACTTTCATAGCTCTTAAAGACTTTGGATCAAGTCCTTGGGAAAGCTTATAAAGGGTAACTGCATCCATGAGAAGCTGAAATGCATCTTCATTCCAGATACCGAAATCCGAAGCGCCTGTCTTCACCTGAAAGGCTGGAGGTTCGGGAACCGCCGTACGCCAAGGAGGGCATGGTCCGCCTTTTTCCAGTCTTGGACCATGCCCTGCATAGCTTTCTGCTACCACAAAAAAAACCTCACCTGCTTTCCCCCGGCGGGTCAGTGTAATTCCTTCGTGCTTTAAATCTTTCGCCCCTGCTGTCTTTCCATTCACCCAGACCAGCATCTCCCCACCCACCTCTGGGTGAAGGAAAATCCGCTTCCCCTCCGCCTCTTTTGGCAGTATGATCTCTGTCTGAAACCAGCCGTATTCCCATTTGGCTCCCCAGGAAGTCCCCTGGGGCATGGGATAAAACTCCTGCTTTATTGCTTCTTCATAAGTGAAATGCTGTTTCGTCGTAAAGCCGGTAAATGTCACCTCATCAAGCATATCAAACAAATGGTTTTTCAATTCCTCAATCCATATGCTTATCCGTTTGTTTCGTTCTGCTGCAAGCACCATCTACATATCCCCCTTTTATCGTACGATCATCATATTTCCTCATTATACGATATCTCATGGGCAGGTGACTACGCAATGTTTGTCAAGTTGTTGTAGAACTTTTGCAGTTGTTGTGAAATTTCAGCACGAAGAACTGTAAAGTCATTGATGGGAATCAAAAAAGCGTAGAAGATCATAAAATCAGGCAGTGTTTATGAAGGTACAAAAAAATCAGCCGGTCAATCGTTTCTGATCTACCGGCTGATTTTTTGATAAAAAGAACCTTTTAATATTATGAAGCAATTCTGAAAAAGAAACCGGTCACGTCCCCAAAAACAGCTCGTTCACCGCAGCTGCCAGAGGCCCGATATATCCAATTCTGTCGCTGAGCTCAGATTTCAGGATGTAATTCCCATTGTACAAGGGATCGTAATAGGTACAGAAGTCCAAAAACCGTTTCTGGATATTATCCATTTCAAACATGAATCCGTAAATAATCACCTTATCCGGCGCCAGCAAAGTGATGGTATTCACCACAGTACGTGCCAGACGCTCTACAATGTCGTCAATGATCTTCTGGAGTCCCGGATCATTGATCTCAATCCACTGCTCCATGTTCTTTACTTCTATCCTGTCCACATCCCCCTCCACAAACCCATACAGCTCAGGCATGGTCTCCTTGGTGCAGGCCCGCCTTACTCTGTCTGCGATGGCATGGGTGGCAACATGGGTTTCCAGACAGCCCCGCCTGCCGCAGCGGCAGGGCAGACCACCTGGTTCCACAATGTAATGGCCAATCTCCGCTGTTTTGGAGTTCTGGCTGTCGTAAATTTTGTTCTGTATGATAATGGCAGATCCTACACCGGGCCCCCACTTGATGAACAGAAGGTTCTCCTGCTCCTTTCCTGTTCCGTATATGAGTTCCCCCTCTGCGAAAGCCTTTACATTATTATCCACCACAACGGGAAGATTCAGGTACATCTTCATATATTCCCCCACAGGTACCGCCTGGTTCCATATGCGGTACGCATGAAGACTCACTCCATTATCCCGCTTCACAGGGCCTGGAAGCGATACGCCTGCACCTAATACAGAATCCCTGGATATCCCCTGTTCCCACATAAAGTGCTTGCTCTCGTCAGCAATTTTCTTTAAAAATACCTGGGGCTCCAGGGAAGTCTCTGTCTTAATCTTTTTCATTCCCTGAAGACGTCCCTTTAAATCGCTGATAGCTATGCAGGTCTCCGGGGCCTCAATGCTGACAGAAAGCACGTATTTGTACCGGTAATTGATATCAATGGACATCTTTTTCCTGCCTGCACGCTTCTCCTCAGCCATCTCGCCCTTTTCCAGCAGGATTCCTGCGGCAATAAGGTCTGTGCAGATCAGGGTAACTGTGGCCGGTGTCAGACCCAGTTCTATGGCGATGTCCTTTCTGGACATGGCTCCGTGGTCATTGAGAAGTTTTAATATGGCGCTGCGGTTGCTCACTTTTACATTTTCCAGATTAATTCCCGTATAGCCCATATCTTTTCCTCCGTTTCTCAATATATCATATTCCCTACCAGTATAGGCTCAAACATTGTTAAAATCAAGAAGAACCTTAGACCGTATTTGAAAATCTCAAGTACACCACTCCTAATATATGCAGGTCTCCATCCCCAGCATATGGGCAAGCATGGCAAGCTCTTCTGCCACATCTCCGTAAATAACAACAAAATGCGGCTCCCAGCCAGATTTTACGCTTTTCACAATGATATCCTTTGCATCATGGTCCGTCTTAACCACCACTGAGGTCCCGCAGAACTGCTTGGGGCGGTCAAGGGCTTCTCCTGACGCAATGAAAAAGCGGAAGCTTCCATCAGCCTTGCGGCCTACCCGGAAAATGGTAACCTTATCCCATGCCTGGCAGCCAAAATCCATGACTGGACCAATCTTGCGGTTAGGGTGTACTCCCACCTGTGCACCGGTATCCTTTCTTGCCAGGGTACAGGCCGCCATACCGCAATGCCAGAACGTGATGGTGCCCTCCTTTTCATCCATGGAAACTGGATCTCCGAAAAATGCGGCATTTCCTGTCAGTTGCATTCCGATGTACATGGACAGGGCGCCGTATACATCAGACTCGCAGCTGGCTGCTGTCCCCAATGCATTAAGCAGGGCCAGCACAGAACATACGGGAGTTCCATAGGAGGTGAAAAAGTCCGGCCAGCACCGTGAAGACAAGGCACCGATCTGATTCTCCGTCACATAATCCTTGTAAGCCTTGTAAAGCCTTGCAAAGTCCATTACGTTCCTCTCAGGCGTCTGATCCAGGCCCGTCATCATGGTTTTTGCTTCTTCCAGATAGGAAGAACACTCCTCCATCCTATAGGATTTGGCCTTATCAATAAGCTCTCTGGCTTCAATGGAATCCAGGGTCACGCCGAATGCACGCATCAATTCTGCATCCAAAGCCCTTCCAAATCCAAAACCCTGGGGAGTATGGCCGATGGAGGTCATCTTTAAATCCCTTAACCGGTGTTTTACCCTGGCTGCCCTGATGGCAGAGCCTACAACTGCAGCCACTGCATCTTCCTCCGGCGATCCGAAGACATATTCAAACTCACCGTCACGGAAAGCACAAAGTGCGTTGCCCGCGGAGTAAGCTCCGGTAAGGGAATTAAGTCTCAAACGGCCTCCGTCGATGACCGGCTCCCTGAGTGTCCACAAAAGCACCGGACAGGTGAAGCGCTTGAGGACTTCACTTGCATAGGCGGCGTTTGCAAAAGTGATATTCTGGAGGATGATGAGTCCCGGATTGATGGTATCCAGGTAGGTACACAGGTCATTTATGGACAAAAGCATTTTCTCCGGATACACTGCCTCCTCTGTCAGAGAAGAAATCAGACGGATGGATTTTTCAAATTCAATCTGGGCGCTTTCCAGATGAAAGGTAGGTACGCCGATTGGTATGTATGCAACTTCAAATTTCATATCTTCTTATCTCCTTTGAAATCAATGCTATATTCTTAACCGCATCTGGGAAACCTCCCATGTTATCCCGGTACCTATTTTACCAAAAGGGAAATGCCCGAGATAAACAGAAGCGCGTAAGTAATCATCATAAAGAGCCTTTGGCTCATTTTGACGTAAAGCCGGTTTCCCATGAACATGCCGGCCAGCAGGAAAGGAAGTGACATGGCCAGTATCCTGACCAGGCCCGGATTCCAAAGCTTCATGCGTATGTCATCCAGCAGTATGATGGTATTCAGCACCACCCAGACAGTGGAAACAGTTGCCCGGAAACTTTCCTTGTCCTTCAGCCTTTTTGTCATATATCCGATGAGAAGCGGGCCTCCTGATACAAAAATACCGTGTACAATACCGGCCAGGACCAGCAGCAGATACAGGGCCGGGGAAGTTTTTGTTTCCTGACCGTCCTTTGCCTGATGTAAATTCTTCATCACCGGCCCATTTTCTATCATCTCAAGTCCCTCAGTGCTCCCGGCTTCTTCCGCCTTTTTGCGTTTCAAGCCTTTTTCTCCGCCCTTCAGCTTTATAAGGCCCTGCTCGGAAAGAGCGATGACAAATACTCCCAGCATCCGGTAGAGCTGCTGCTCCTGCCCCACAAAGAATCCCTTTAAAAAAATCCCTCCCAGTATGCCCGCTGCCATCACTGCCACCACTTTCTTCAGTTCCCTCCAGCACACGCTTTTCCTGTGGCCTGCAAACACATAGACACCAGACAGCAGCCCCAATACGTTTAGCACTGGTTTGGCTGTGTTGTATCCCACCAACATCAGGCTGGGAGGCATTGCAAGGATGGTCCCGGCAAAGCCTGTGATTCCCTGGATGATGTTGGACAGCAATATGGTGAGAAAAAATCCTGGGTATCTCATAGGTGACTGTCCGGCTTCCCATGCTTTCTGCGTATCTCCTCAAACAAAGGAGCATATTCCGAAGACTTTAAGTAAAATGCCGGAGTATATCCCATAGAGGCCTCCACCGTTACATCCCCGCCCTTGTATTCTTCTCCTGTCCACAGGTGAATCCATTCTCCTTCCGGCAGGTACACCTCCCAGGTGACCTGCCCTTCCAGATATACAGGAGCCACCAGCAGATCGGGCCCAAGCAGGTATTCGTATTGGATGTTATACGCCCTTTCATCTTCTTCATAGTGGAGAAACAGCGGTCTCTGAACCGGGGTCCCCTTCCCGGCATTTTCCTTTACCAGCTTCTTCATGTAGGGAGCCAGCATGGTGTAAACATCCACCAGCCTTGCCAGCTGCTCCATGCAGTCCTCATCCTCGTAATACTGGAAATTGGTATCAGGACGGTTCCCCTCATGGGTGCGCATCACAGGCGTAAATACGGCCATCTCGGCCCATCTTAAAAACAGTTCCTTTGTCCTTGTGTTGTCAAACAGAGAGGTGTATCCGCCGATATCGCTGTGGTTTAAACCACAGCCTGTCATTCCGGAGCTTAATGCTGCGCAGATAACAGTTGCAAGGCCGTCATGAAGGGTAAAGTCCACGGACTGGTCTCCTGCCCACAGCAGGGTGCAGTACTTCTGGCTTCCGGCTCCTCCTGCCCTCATAAAGTACACTGCCTCTCCCAGCTTTCCGCTTTCCTTCACCGCTTCATAATTACATTTTGCCCAGAGGGCAGGCCAGCGGTTATGTTCAATCATGGGAGACTTCCCGCTGTACAGCTTGATGTCATCAGTCGGAAGATACTCCCCAAAGTCAGCCATCCAGCCGTCAATACCGAGGTCTAAGCTGTGCTTTTTAATCACTTCATTTTTATACCATTCATAGGCCTCCGGATTTGTCAAATCCACCACTCCGCAGTAAAACTCTCCGAAATCCACCAGGTAATCGCTTCCATTCCCTTTCGTGGCAAAATAACCTCTGGAATTTCCTTCTTTGTACAGGTCCCCGTCATTTACCAGATAGGGATTGATATAGCCAAGGAACTTAATTCCCCTGCTGTGAAGCTCTTCTAAGTGTTTTGGCAGATCCGGATACATTTCCTGATGGTATTTCCAGTCCCACTGAAGGCGCTTTCCAAAGGATGTGACCCTTTTTCCGCACCAGTCCTGGCACCACAGGCCGGACACCTTGATGCCTTTTTCCAGGGTCTTCTCAAGCAGTCCGAAGGAACGCTCCTTTCCGCCCTGCACCCCTATGATCAGGCCATTGTATACCCACTCCGGAAGCTCCGGCTGACGGCCGAAAAAGCCTGTCAGCCTTTCCAAAAGCTCCAAAAACGTTGGAGCCGCCTCAATGCGTATGGAAGCCGGAACCTCCCAGATCTGAAGCTCATGAAAATCCTTGTTCCTGAAATCAAAATCCGCATAGGCAGTGGAATCCGCATGAAGATAGTAATGCCTGGTGGACACAAAGGTTGGCTGTGGATAGTTGGTATTGTAATAATCCCCTCCTGCCTTATTTTCCACATCAGAGCGCCATGTCACATAGGTGGTCTTATCCCTTCCCACTCCCGGCTCAGAGGTCCATAACGGAAAATGCCTTCCTCTTAAATTAAAATAAGACATCTGCTCCCCGCAGCCATAGCAGCACTCTTCCTCGTCTGCATCCACCCTGAACCAGAACCGGTTAATGGACGGATTAATCTGCCGGAAAGAAAGGACAGCAAGGTCTCCTTCAACCTTAACTATAAGTACAAGCTGACCTTCCAGATCCATGGAAATGCCTTCCGGCTCCTCTGTGATTCCGGTAACCCTTAAGGGACGCCGCTCTGCCACATAGTCCTCAATCTTGTAATTGCCTCTGTACATATCCACGGATTCTTCCCCGTATCCCACATAAATCATTGGCTTGCCGCTTTTGCAGGTGAGTATTCTGCGGCCGTCTGCATTTAACTCCCAGTCCATTCCCTTACGAACAAATTCCATATGTAACCTCCGTCTGAAATTCATTAGAAAATCATTCTTCCTGTCCATGTTCTTTCTTTATTCCATCCATTTGAGCCTGATTCAGTGCCTCCACCTTCTTATTGATCCTGAGCATAGAAATCACCAGGATTACCGTCAATATCAGAATTACGCAGGAAATGGGGCGTTTAAAGAAAATAAAATAGTCTTTATCATAGCTCATCATGCTGGTTACAAAGTTCATCTCCATAATGTCGGCAAGAATCATCCCAAGCATCAAAGGCGTGGCTGAAATATCCAGTAAGGTCAGAAAATAGCTGAAAATCAGGATGGCCGCTGTCAGAACCAACTCCTTTGTGTTCCCCGTAGCTGCAAATGCTCCGGCAAAGCAGAAGATAATAATAACAGGTGCCAGGTAGGTATAACGCACCTGCACGATTTTTGCAACCGCACGGGTCAGCACCAGGCCAATGGGATACAGAAAAATGTTTGCCACCAGGCAGCCTATGATAATGGAATAGGAAATAACCCCCTGCTTGGTAAACATGGTGGGACCCGGTTGAATTCCATGAAGAATGAAAGCTCCAAGGAGCAGCGCCGTCACGCCGTCTCCGGGAATCCCCAGGGTCAGCAGCGGAATCATTGCAGAACCAACAACCGCATTGTTGCTTGCCTCAGCTGCTGCAATTCCTTCAAGACTCCCTTTTCCAAAATCCTGGGGACGCTTGGAAGCCCGGCGGCACTCATTGTAGCACATAAACTGTGCCACACCGCCTCCTACCCCCGGCATAGCGCCTAAAAAGGAGGCAACACAGGAAGAACGGAGGCAGGCCGGAATAATTGATTTGGCCTCTTTTAACGTTAATCCTTCTTTGTCAATTTTTGTGATATCCTCCAAATTCCCTTCTGCCAAAACAAAATCACGCAACTTCTGGACCACCTGGGTCAGTGCAATCAGCGCAATCATGGCGGGCAGCATGTCAATCCCATACCGCAGGGAATCTATGCCAAAAGTAAAACGCATTACGCCTGTCACCGCATCAGCCCCGATCGCTGCCATGAGAATGCCCAGAAGACCGGATATAATTCCTTTTGACAGGCTTTCGCCGCTTACTCCTGCAATCAGGGAAATGCCCAGGATTGCCATGGAAAAGTATTCCACCGACGCAAATTTTGACACCAGTTTTGTTATAAAGGAAGCACATACAAGAAGCAGCAGTGCTGAGAAAAGGCCTCCAAAGGTAGATGCAAACAGGGAGGTGTCCAAAGCCTTTTTTACCTTTCCTTTCTTTGCCAGGGGATATCCGTCAAATGTGGTTGCAATGGCTGAATTTGTTCCAGGTGTATTAAGGGTAATTGCGCTGATGGATCCGCCATACATGCCGCCTACATAAACGGCCAGAAGAGAAATGATGGCCGTATCCGGTGAAGAAAAGCTATAGGTAAGAGGAAGGAGTAAAATGATGCCAAGGGTTACACTGAGCCCCGGAATACATCCCACAATCATCCCCAGAATCAGGCCGCCAAGAATTATTACCAAATTACCAATCGTAAAAACCTGCTGCATAGCAAGCAGGATCTGCTGAATATCTCCCATAGCTCAACCTCCAAATCCCGGAAAACCCGGCAGCGAAACGTGGAACACATATTTAAACAAATAAAATATGCCGATTCCTGCTGCCACAGTGAACAGGTAAATAAACGGCTTCCTCTCACCGCAATAAAATAACATCAAAGGAAATACAATGACTACTGCAGGGATAAATCCCACCTTGATTGTCAGGACAGTAAATATACACAGCAATAAAATCATAAAAATACATGGCTTCTCTTTTTTCCAGTCAAACTCCATAACCTTATCCTTTTTAAATATTAAGCTTTGTATCAGCAGTACAGCGGAGCAGATCAAAATTCCTACAAGACAGATACCCGGGATAATCCGCGGGCTGGGCGCACCTGAGTCATACATGGGAAGACGCACCTGAGACGGCATTACAGCCAGCATAGCGATACTGAACAGTCCCATGATAAGTCCGGACCAAAAATAAGTTTTAATCTTAAATTTCACTGAATTACACATCCTTTCTCCAATTACTGCAGAAAACAGCAAGGAGGGTTTTCCGGAGGACCCCCTCCCAGCTTATCTTCCAGCCGCCTCCTACTGCTGTCCGCTCAAGGTGTCAAATGCAGCAACTGCCTTGGCACATGCTTCTTCCAGATGTGCTTTTGCGTCTTCTCCATACACCTCAAGCTTATTCAGCTTAATCTCACTGATCCAGTCACTGTATTCCGGATCGGCCCATACATCTTTGGAAATCTGAGCAACCTCATCTATCCATGCCTGATCTGCACCGGTACGCGCTGCAATAAATCCGCCTGCCGCCAGAATAGAGCCTGTATAATCCATGGATGCATTCAGCTCGGGAGCCTTCGCATCACCGGCAATTCCAGGAACAGTAATTTCACCCTCAGGACTCTTAAAGCCTTCAAACGCATTATGGGAAAATGCAAGGATAGGAACCATTGTCCCTGCCTCTACATCCTCCAGCGCAACCTGGGTCGTGCCAATAAACACATCCACTTCACCATCAGTCAGGCCCTTTTTCTGGGCAGCGCCTCCGTCATAAGGGACTACCATAACCTTGCCGCCTTCCAAGGCAATGAGAGAGCCTAAGGCCAGATGGGGATCAGACAATGGATTCCCGCCAGACATCTTGATCCCTCCATTCCTGGATTTTTCTAATATATCTGCCAGGGTGGTGCCAGGTTTTCCGTACATAATCCAGGTTCTGTCATCTATGGATGCAACCGGATAGATGTCACTGCGGTCAAAATCCACTACCTCGGTCTGATATTTCCTGCCAAGATCATGACGGTATGCCACGCCATAGCCGTAAACCAGAAGCTCCTTTGCGGACGGCTGTAAATCGGTGTAATAGTTTGCCGCAGAAAAGCCGTCGCCGCCTGTCATATTTTCTACGATAAAATTGTATTCCGGATGGACCTTACCGGCAACCAATGCATATTTTCGTGCAATGGAATCAGCGGTGCCGCCTACGCCGTAAGGGCATATGATTTTGATGGTTTCTCCGCTTCCGCCGGCTGAAGCCCCGGATGACGCTTTGGAAGTGTTACCGGATGGTTCTGATTGTGCAGCAGATGCGCCGCATCCTGCAAGAGAAACTGCTGTTACAACTGCAAGTGCCATTGATAATATTCTCTTTTTCATATATAACCTCCTGATATATTGTTCGTTTTTGCCTCTTTGTTCCCTTAATACTTAAGTTCCTTATTTTCTCCCAAAAGCCCCGGAACAGCCCCCTGCCTGATTAAGGGTTCCCGTTCCGGATGGACAATAACCCATTTGTTACGCTGCAAAAGCAGCTTCCCCTCGTCCTCCACTGCCTCCGGCTTACACTCCAAAGGCGTATTTGTTCCCCTGGGAAGGATTACAATATCTTTAAAACCCTCATCTTTTACCCGGCAGGGTGACAAGTGGAGCGTGGTCTGGTACATCTCAATGGCTGTCCCCTTTTCCACAAAGAACACCTTCGCATCCTCCACCTTGTATGTATTATCCTTCATCTCCCAGACATGTCCCAAAACCACCATGAAATCCGTTACCGCAATATTTATCTCGCTGGCTTTGTGATATTCAAATCCATTGTACGTGGTATTTCTTCCATTACAATATCCTACCTGTATGTCCATACCGCCGTAAAAACCATCTCTTAAAAAGGCTGCCCCAGGCACCTGTTCCATATCAGGAACGGAAGCCAGGTATATGTTGCCCTTTTCCGGTATGGAAGACTTTTCTTCCATGTATGATACCATGTCCGAGAAATCATATCCTGTCACCACCCGTCCGTATGTTTTAAATTCCTCACTAAAGACGGAGTGGACTGTCACATCATTGACTTCGTTTAACCGTTTAATTGTCATATCGCTCATGATCATCTTCCTCTGAATCTCCGGACAGCCTTTATTTCCAGACTGCCCTCTATGCTTTTACCACTTTTATGGAAGCGCAAAAATCCTCTTTTCCATATCCGGCCTCTAAAGCCTTTTCATAAACCTCCCATGCTGCCTGCTCCCCAGGCATAGGAAAATCACATTCACCTGCCAGCCTCATACAGATATTTATATCCTTTGCCATATTCTCCACGGAAAAGGCTGTGGTATAATCCTCTGCATCAATAAAGGCTTTCTTGGAATCCAGATAAAAGTTCTGACCTCCGCCATAGGAAATAGCCTCCGCATAATCCATAACAGAAATTCCGTTTTTCCCTGCTAAGGCAATGGTTTCATTTACCCCGTTCTGAATTTGGGACACCAGGGCATTGTGACAGATTTTCATTACCAGCCCCTTGCCGTTTTCTCCCATGTGCTTTACATTTTCTCCCATATAAAGAAGGATAGGCCGCATGTTCTCATAGGTATTCTCATCGCCGCCCACATAGATTCCTAACTTACCTGCAATGGCTGCCGGCTTTGACTTTACCACGGGAGCATCCAGGAACTCTGCTCCTGTCCTTTTCACCATCTCTGCAATTTCCACAGATACGCTGGGATCGATGGTGCTCATATCAATACAGGTTTTTGTAGAATCCAGTACCTCCAGGATTCCCGTGTACACTGCTTTGGAGTGCTCAGACTTGGGAACCATGGAGATGATCACATCAGAAGCCTTTGCCAGCTCCACGGAATCCCCGCATGCCACAGCTCCTTTGGACGCCAGCAGGTC
The DNA here is from genome assembly GCF_054772055.1 of Lacrimispora brassicae. Taxonomy (NCBI): domain Bacteria; kingdom Bacillati; phylum Bacillota; class Clostridia; order Lachnospirales; family Lachnospiraceae; genus Lacrimispora; species Lacrimispora brassicae. The sequence goes on from NZ_BRYH01000036.1 coordinate 63,387, forward strand.
TGCTTTTTCTTTTTCAAAATCAAATACATAGACTGTGTCATCATGTTTTTTTACTATATTCTCGCTCATGGACTCTCCCATGATGCCAAGTCCGATAAATCCTATTTTCATAACCGAACCTCTCCTTCTGATTCTTTCCTCGCGCCCTGCTATTCTGTAATGGTGTTATCCCATGCATTGATAAAAGTTTCAATTCCCTGGTTGGTATAAGCATGTTTCATGGTATCCTGATATACCTCCAGGCCGGTTGTTACAATGTCGGCTCCTGCCACAGCGCAGTCCACGATCTGTTTGGGAGTACGGATTGCCGCACAGATAATCTGTGTCTTTCCGTAAAAGCCATAATTTTTATAGATATCCACAATATTTTGTATGTAAGCCTTACAATCCTCCCCGTTGGCTTCCTTCCAACCGATGAACGGGGACACGAACAGGGAATTGTTCTTAGCGGGAAGAATGGCCTGGGCGGTTGAAAATACCAATGTTACATTTGTACGGATTCCTTCTGCCTCCAGCTTTCTGGCTGCTGTCACTCCAGCCTCTGTTGCAGGGATCTTGATTACAAAGTTAGGACTGATTGCGGCAATCGTTCTTGCCTCTGTTATCATTGCCTCTGCTTCATTCAGATGGGGATTGATTTCCACTGATACGGGAAAGCGCTCATATCCGTCCAGTCCCTCTGATTTAATCCAATCTGAAATGCCATGGATTGCTGTAAGAAATGGTTTTCCGCTAAGCATAATATGTCTTGGATTCGTCGTTACCCCATCAATGCCAAATGTGTTGTAAGCAAACTGAATCTCATCAAGCTTTGCACTGTCTAAAAAATACTTCATGTCCTAAATCCTCCTTATTTCGATTATTATTTTATTAATTCTATTAATTAATCAATTTTACCAAATGTTTATCTTTATGTATTATGTCTTTAATATGGAAATTTATTGTTAATAATATAGTAATAAAATCCAAATGTCAATGGGTTTTTATATTTTTTTTCCACTTTGTCATATTGTTTAATTCATTTAACTAATTTTATGCAAATTGACGAGAACGTTCATTATCTGTTCATGTTAAATATCCCTTTCCCCTGGCTTTTAACAGCGGTCATTTCTTCCAGACCCCCATGTAATTCCCTTACTGGTTATAATTTTCAGAAAAAGACAGCAAGCTAAATAAACTTTAAGACAGCCTGTTATCCTTCATTAAGGTTTTTTCTTTATGATTGTTTTAATACAATAAAAAGGAGGCAGATTATGATTGAAGAAATATTAAAGTACAATGATGTTTTTGTAAGCAGTGGTAGTTATAAGTCCTTTGCCACAAACAAATATCCCAGAAAAAAGCTTGCCATATTAACCTGCATGGATACCCGGCTGGTGGAACTTCTGCCAGCCGCACTTGGAATCCATAACGGAGATGTAAAGTTAATAAAAAATGCAGGCGGCGCGATTTTGGATCCTTTCGACTGCACAATCCGCAGCCTGCTGATCGCAATTCTGGAATTCGGTGTGGAAGAAATTATGGTTATCGGCCATACCGACTGTGGAGCAGCCGTCATATCCTCCGAAACCATCATCACTCATCTGCTTAACCGGGGCATTGCAAGGAATACCATAGGAAAACTAAAAGAGAATGGGGTGGACTTTGACTCCTGGTTCCAGGGTTTAGAAAACACGGAGCGCTCCGTTCAAAAATCCGTTTCTTTGCTTAAAAACCATCTTCTCATGCCATCCAATGTAGTCATCCAGGGCTTTGTAATGGATATTTCCTGCGGCAGGCTGGACCCGGTTTCCTGAT
>NZ_BRYH01000037.1:0-57872 GCF_054772055.1 Lacrimispora brassicae
CTTTGAAAGCGGTCGGTGATTGGTGAAAAAGTCTGTTGAAAGCGAGCTTTCATAAGGACTTTTTTGCAAATCTCCGAACATTTGCGAAGCAAATGGCAGCGAATGAAGCAAAGCTTCATGAGCGTACCGCTTGGACTTGCCATTCGGTTCAATCCGGGGTCAAAATCAACAAACTAGCTAATTTTTTCCCGTTTTACTTGTTGTTTGGTTCGTATACAATTGCTTGTATTTGTTCTGAATTGTTCTCATTCAAAGCCATCAAACATGGCTTGTTTTATTAGAATTTTCAGGGTTTTACATACTGTTCAATCTTCTGTTTTCAAAGTGCTTTTTTCGTGTCGCTGTCGCAGCAGCAACTTTTAAAGTATATCATGTCCGGTTGTTTTTGTCAACCATTTTTTTCAAAACTTTCTCATCGATCATCGATGTGTTTTGGAAGAAGTTTTGCCACCGTTTTCAGCGGCGAGTTATATCATACCAAAGCCTTTGACAAAAGTCAACAATTTTTTCAAATTTTTTTATTTATTTAAAAAAACACAACTTTCATAAAATTTATGATAATTATAACGGGGTTCTGCCCTTAGAAAAGGACGGAACCCCAGGTTAACAAATCTACCTTCTTTTTCCACAGCATTTCTTATATTTTTTTCCGCTTTTGCAGGAACAAGGATCGTTTGGATAGATTTTCGAAGGGTTCTTGCGCTGGACAGATACGGTTTCCAAGCCCTTCATCACCATTTCATATGGCTTGTGACCTCTGTTTAACACCATTCTGGTATGGTTCCATACATCTGTGATAATGCTTGTGAACCTTTCCATATGCTCATCCGTTTCAAAAATGATCCCAAAAGTCTCTATGCCATCTATAATTTCCTGAAGCTGTCCGCCCATGCTGATCTCTGCCTGTACCTGACGAAGAATATATGGGATCCTCTCATGGGGAACGTGCATTTCATCCGTCAGGAATTTGCTCATCCGGCTTAATTCCTGGGTCATTAAAAAGCCTCCATTGTCCGCCATGAAACGGATCTCCTGCTGGGTAGGGATATAATAAGGAACCTTCTTCTGCTTTCGCCGTAATTCTTCCATGCCATTCTGCTCTGCCAAAGCCCCAGTCATAAAGTTTCCATCAGCGTACACAGCCACCGGCCGGTATGACTGAAGAAGCTCACATGCCTTAAGAAGCTCATCTACCGTAAGCTTCTTATCTTCATATTTATTAAAAGTTTCCAAGAGAACCTGAGGCGGAGTGACGGCATACAGGAAATTCGCTGCCCGGAGATAATCTCCGATCTTGCTGAGGCGTTCACGCTCTTCTTTAAATTCCGGAGTGTTCACCTCTTTATATGCCTTTATTACCTCTTGCGCAACCATAAAATAATTGTCAGCCCCTGCGGTTACATAGCCGCCTGCGTAAAGAAAATCCATTTCTTCCACTTCAAAGGAGGTTACCTGAAAATCACCTTCTGCCACCTGCTCAAACAGTTTAATTTCCGAATCACGGGCACAAAGGAAATAATCTCCCATTACCTTTTGATCCAGGATATGAGCTATGGTCCGTTCTGCCAGTTCTTCCTTTTTTAATTTAGAAAGCCCGCCCATGCCATGTCTTTTTCCAATCTCAAGGATGCTGTTCTTGTCATAGCAGTCATAAATATCTCCTATGAGGACCTCTTCCGAAGCAGCTTCACAACCCTGGTTCAAGTGTTTATTGACCTCAGGCATATGATTTTCTTTCAGTTCTTTGGAACCTGACTCCAAAAGTTCATAATACCCGGCAATGCTACCGCAGGATTCGGAAACCACATCCCCTTTGGATTTAACAACCTGCCCCCAGCTTTCCTTATGATCCTCAACCATACCTTCCACCTGGATCGTAAGCTCCCAGTTCCTGTCAGGGCCGTATGTATATGTAAACTTGTTGTTACCGGATACCAGGCTGCCGATGGTTTCATCACTTAAAAAGTATTGGAATTTGGAGGAGAGTTTCTCCTTATCCGGAACCACCCTTATCCCTTCAGAACGGAATTCAAATTCATACAGGTGTCCATCGGACCAGCCAAATGCTGTCTGAATCGTCTGGTGAAGCTCTCCAAAGGTCATCCCCTCCGGTACCAGAACCCTTCTCCAAATCGGCGGCTTACTGCCTTTGATCGTGATTTTCAGTTGATATGCTCCCATGAAAACGCCCTCCTGTCTTGTATCCTTTGTATCCGTTCTCAAATTACGGAATGATTTATTGTATTTCTTCTATAAAATAAGCGCACGTTACAATTTACCATATTTCTTCCCATTCTGTCCAGTCCATTTCGTTAATTTTTCCACGAAAAAGGCTGTTTTTTGTAATTATGGCAGCCTTTTTCCCTCTGACTTTGTCTTCTGGCGGAAATAAGGGAATTTCGCTTTCCCATTCTGCAAATACTAATGTAAGAATAAAAGAGCGCAAACAGCCTTTACACAACCTTTACATTTTCTATACTAAAACATGATATCAGAAAAATTTGAGGGCTGATATACTCCATAATGTAAGCGAAAGCAATTTTAAAAAGAAAAGAGGAGAAAGTAATTTATGAAAAAAAATATTGTTAAAGCACTTGCATTTGCTGGATTGGCCGTTCTGACAATGGGAACCTTAGCTGGCTGCGGCAGCAAAAATGCAGAAACACAGGCTCCTGATACAACCACTGCGGCTGGCGCTTCCAATGAAACAACCTCTGCCGGATCCACAACCGCCAAGGGGGAGGCATCTGCCGATTTAAAAGGCTCTATCAGCATGGTTGGTTCTACCTCTATGGAGAAGTTCGCAACCGCTTTAAGTGAAATTTTTATGGAAAAATATCCGGATGTTACCGTACAGGCCGAGTTCGTAGGCTCCGGCGCAGGAATCGAAGCAGTCAGCAATGGTTCTGCCAATATCGGTAATTCTTCCCGTAATTTAAAAGATGAAGAAAAAGCAAAAGGCGTTGTTGAAAACATCGTTGCAATCGACGGTATCGCTGTTATCTCTGACCCGGCCAACACTACCGCAAACTTAACAAAAGACCAACTGATCAGCATTTACAATGGTACAACCTCCAACTGGAAGGATTTAGGCGGAGCGGACCAGCCCATCGTTGTCATTGGACGTGAGTCCGGGTCCGGTACAAGAACTGCCTTTGAAGAGCTGTTAAAACTGGAAGATGCCTGCAAATACAGCAATGAGCTGGACAGCACCGGCGCAGTTATGGCAAAGGTCGCCTCTACTCCAGGTTCCATCGGTTATGTTTCCCTGGACGTTCTTGACGATACCGTTAAGACACTGAAGCTGGAAGACACAGAGCCTACTCCGGAAAACATCAAGGCCGGTTCCTATTTCTTAAGCCGCCCGTTCGTTATGGCTACCAAGGGAGAGATCTCTGAGCAGAATGATCTGGTAAAAGCATTGTTTGACTATATCCATTCTGATGAAGGAACGGAGTTAGTAAAATCCGTTGGTTTGATCCCGGCAAACTAATTAAAAAGGAACTCTTCTCATACTGCATAAGGATAATATTTTACAGGGGACGCGGCCAGAAGATTATGCTACGTCCCCGTTTTTGAAAGGAGCTGTTGTATGCGACCAAAATCTTATTCCATATTTAGTGGCCAAGGAAGTAAATCAGGGGTAGAACGCGCTGCAGAGGTTATCTTTACCGTCTGCGGCTTCTTTGCCGTTCTGGCCGTGGCCTCAATCAGTCTGTACATGATCATAAGCGGAACTCCTGCACTTTTTAAGGTGGGTATTCTGGATATTCTTTTCGGAACCATATGGAAGCCGGAAGCCGCTGTTCCAAGCTTTGGCATCCTCTATGTCATTCTGACCTCCATCGTGGGAACAGCCATGGCGATTTTGATCGGCGTTCCCATTGGAGTCATGACTGCCGTTTTCCTGGCTGAAGTAGCTCCTGTCAGGCTTACCAATATGGTACGTCCGGCAGTGGAGCTGTTAGCCGGCATTCCTTCTGTTATTTATGGTTTGCTTGGAATCCTGATTTTAAACCCTTTCATGTATAAACTGGAATTAAAAATATTTGAAGGCTCCACCACCCACCAGTTTACCGGAGGCGCCAATTTAATCTCCGCCGTTTTAGTGCTGGCCTTAATGATCCTTCCTACGGTTATCAATATCAGTGAAACTGCACTCCGGGCTGTGCCCAATCATTTGCGGAGCGCTTCCCTGGCCCTTGGTGCCACCAAGATCCAGACCATCTTCAACGCGGTCCTGCCGGCAGCAAAATCTGGTATCATCACCGCAGTCGTCCTTGGAACAGGGCGGGCCATCGGTGAGGCAATGGCCATCAGCCTGGTGTCCGGAAGCTCAGTAAATCTCCCTCTCCCCTTCAGTTCGGTCCGCTTTCTGACCACGGCCATTGTTTCGGAGATGTCCTATTCCGCCGGACTTCACAAGCAGGTGCTTTTTACCATCGGTCTTATTCTGTTTGCTTTCATCATGATGATTAACATCACCCTTAACAACCTGTTAAAGAAAGGAGAGGAACGTCATGACAAATGATATTGCAATCCCTGTTCATAAAAATTCTGCTGCAACAAAAAGCATTTATAACCGGAAAAACCGGATCTCTGATTCTGTCTTAACGGTTCTCATTTACTTATGCGCTTCCATCTCCATTCTGGTACTGATCGGAATTATGGGCTATGTCTTTGTCCGGGGCATTCCCTATATCAGTGTGGAATTCCTGACCACCGTTCCCAGCACCATCAGAGGCACCTTCGGCATCATAGGAAACATTGTAAACACCCTGTATGTTGTGATCATTACCCTGCTGATCGCCACCCCTTTAGGCGTTGGCGCGGCTATTTATCTCAACGAATATGCAAAGGGCGGAAAAGTGGTCCGCATGATCGAGTTCACCACAGAGACCTTATCAGGGATCCCTTCCATCATCTTCGGTCTTTTTGGCTATGTATTTTTCGGGATCACCCTTGGCCTTGGCTATTCCATTCTCACCGGCGCTTTGACCTTGTCCATTATGGTCCTTCCTCTCATCACCAGAACCACCCAGGAAGCCTTAAAAACAGTTCCGGAAAGCTACCGTTCCGGCGCTCTGGGCATCGGCGCCACCAAATGGTACATGATCCGTACCATCCTCCTTCCCAGCGCCATGCCGGGCATTGTGACAGGGATCATCCTGGCTATCGGCCGTATCGTGGGAGAGTCTGCCGCCCTTCTCTTTACGGCTGGAAGCGGTTATCTTCTTCCCAAGGACTTCTTCGGAAAGGTATTTGAATCAGGCGGCACCCTGACCATTCAGCTTTACTTGTGCATGCAAAAGGCAAAATACGGTCAGGCCTTCGCAATTGCCGTTGTCCTTCTGGTCATCGTACTGGCAATAAACGGACTTGCAAAATTTCTGTCTCATAAATTCAATACGGAGGTTAAAGAATCGTGAATACCAATACAGTCAAAATTACTACCAGCCATTTAAATTTATATTATGGGACAAATCACGCATTAAAGGATGTGAACTTAAATCTCTATACGAATAAAATAACGGCCTTTATCGGCCCTTCCGGATGCGGGAAATCCACCTATTTAAAAACATTAAACCGGATGAATGACCTGATACCAAGCGTAAAAATTGAAGGGGAAGTTCTTTTAGACGGGGAAAACATCTACGATCCCCGGGTGGATACCACTTTGCTGCGTAAAAAGATCGGCATGGTATTCCAGCAGCCCAATCCATTTCCAATGAGTATTTATGACAATGTGGCTTATGGCCCGAGAATCCATGGAATAAAAAACAAAACCGAGCTTGATGAAATTGTGGAAAAAAGCCTGAAAGGAGCAGCCCTTTGGGATGAAGTATCCAGCCGTTTAAAAAAATCGGCCCTTGGCCTTTCCGGCGGCCAGCAGCAGCGCCTTTGCATCGCCCGTGCCCTGGCCGTTGAACCGGAGGTGCTGCTTATGGATGAACCAACCTCTGCCTTAGATCCAATCTCCACCTTAAAGATCGAGGACCTGATGGATGAACTGAAGGAAAAATACACGGTTGCCATCGTCACCCACAACATGCAGCAGGCAACCCGAATCGCCGATTATACCGCCTTTTTCCTTGTGGGAGAGGTAGTGGAATACGCTTCCACCACGGAGCTGTTCACGGTTCCAAAGGACAAAAGAACCGAAGACTATATCACGGGACGCTTCGGATGATCCATTTTATATATAGAACAAAAAAGGAGAACAGAAAATGACAACAAGAGTTAATTACGAACATGAGTTAAACCTCTTAAACTATGACATAAAAGAAATGGGGCGTATGGTTGAAACCTCCATTGAACAGTGCTTTATAGCATTTGAAGATCAGGATTTTGAAAAAGCGGAAGATATCATAAAAGGGGACCGTACCATCAACGATCTGGAACGCTCCATCGAAGCCCGCTGCCTGTCCATCATCCTCCGCCAGCAGCCTGTTGCCGGAGACTTACGTGTAGTTTCCAGCGCCCTGAAGGTAGTTACAGATCTAGAGCGCATCGGCGACCACGCTTCCGACATCGCCGAGCTCATCCTACGCATTAAAGGCGAACACGTCTACCACGTAGTCCGCCACATCCCTTCCATGGCCTCCGCCGCCAGAGAAATGGTCCGCTGCTCCATCGAAGCCTTCATCAATCAGGATCTAGAGATTGCACAAAAAATAGAACAACAGGATGATGTGGTAGACGAATTATTCGATAAGGTAAAAAATGATGTAGTGGATCTGTTAAAAAACTCCAATGAGCATATAGATCAGTGCATTGATTTACTGATGGTAGCAAAGTATTTAGAACGTATCGGCGATCACGCCGTAAACGTATGCGAATGGACAGAATTCTCCAAAACAGGAGCTTTAAAAAATGTACGGATATTGTAAAGCTACGAGCAGTGCGTCTATAAAAACGAAAGCGGCCATAAGAATGCAAGCATTCTTATGGCCGTTTTTGATTTTATAGACATACGGCGACAGCCGTCAAGCGAGAAGGAGCGCAGCGGATTCGAGCTTGAGCACTGCGCCCCCACGGGCCACACCATCAAACTTTTTTTATTCCCCATCTTATCTCCTCCCTCCACCACTTCTACAACATCCCCCTCCCTCTACAATAAGTCTGAACCACCTCATAATCATCCCTTAAAACCACCATATCCGCATCACATCCGGCAACCAGCCTTCCCTTCCTATCATCCACCCCAAGACACCTGGCCGGATTAATCGTACAAGAATTCAGTGCCGAGTCAAAAGGCACCATAGCCTCTTCCACCAAAATCTTCAACCCCTTATTCGCCTTCAGCGTACTACCAGAAATCGTATCCGTCCCTTTCAAATAAGCCAGGCCATTTTCCCTGATCTCAATGCTATGACCACCTAACTGATAATCACTTCCCGCAGGGCAATGCTTTGGGCAAAGAGAATCCGTAATCATAATGGCATGATCTCTCCCCTTTATAGTATAATAATTATTAAGCGCCGCCAAATGAGAATGACACCCATCACAAATGATCTCGCCGTATATATCCCTCACCCTGAATGCAGTCCCTACCAGTCCCGGATTCCGGTGATGGTAAGCCGTCATACCATTATACACATGAGTCATAGAAGTCGCCCCATTTGCAATCCCCATAAGCGCCTGCTCATAGGTAGCAGACGAGTGGCCCATGCTCACCACCACTCCGGTATCCCTGCAATACCTTGTCAGGGTAAAATCCTCATCATGCTCCGGAGCAAGGGTAATATATTTAATCATGCCCTTTGCCGCTTCCTGATACTCCTGAAACTGCGTTACAGAGGCGGACGCTATTGCTTCCGGCGGCTGGGCCCCCTTATACTTCATATCCAGATAAGGCCCTTCAAAATGGATTCCAAGGATCTCCGCCCCTTCGTATCCGCTTTCCGCCACAGCCGCCACGTTGGCAACTGCCTTAGTCAGCACATCCGGCATCTGGGTGACAGTTGTTGGCAGAATGGAGGTGACCCCCTCTTCCGGTATCCGCCTCATCCATTCCCGCAGTCCTTCCGGTTCCCCGTCATTGGTATCATATCCATACGCCCCGTGGGTATGGATATCAATAAACCCCGGAACGATCCTGTCATCGCCATAATCCTGGTCTGCTTCCATCTCTCCGTAGTCACGGACCAGCTTAATCTTTCCATCTTCCACCTGTAGCTGTGCCGGGATAAACTGTCCTGCAATCCAGACCCGTCTGCTCTGTATTATCATAACCGTAACCCTCTCTTTCCTGATTTTCTGCCCGCGCCTTGCAGGCAGAGCCAGCCCCGCCTTACCGGGTTTAAAAGGGTATCCCAAGGGTATTCCCTCTTTCTTAAACCCGTTTGTTCATGGGCTTGTGCTTATCTATAGTATAAACAGTTCCCTCCCCGTTTTCAAGAAGTTTTAAACCAGTTTCCATTCTTTTATATCATAAACATCAATCCTGTAAAATAGGCCAGCGGATGGTCACCCGGAATAAATCTGCCTCCACTTCGATCTGAAGCTTTCCATTTTGCAGCTCCACAAAACTCTTTGCAATGGCCATTCCAAGGCCGGACCCTTCCGTATTCCGGGCCTGGTCTCCTCTGACAAACCGTTCGGTTATTTCATCCGGATTAAAGGTAAGCTCCGCAGCCGAAACATTCTTCAAGGTGGTGACCACATAGTCTCCTTCCTTCTTCATGCCAATGTATGCCCTTGTATGGGGCATGGCGTACTTTATGATATTGGTCAGCAAATTATCAAATATCCGGTAGGTTTTCTGGCTGTCCAGAGGAAGGACGATTTTCTCATCCGGCAGATTCCACCGGAAATCAATGGTGGATTCCTCTATTATATCGCTCAGCTCCAGGCTGACCTCTTTTAACAGGCTGACAATGTCCACATCCTCCAGATTCAGCGTCACATTGTTGCTGTTGGCCTTGCTGATCTCAAACAGGTCCTCTATGAGGGATTTCAAACGCATGGACTTCTGTTCCAGTATGTCAATATAAGCCTTCCTCTGCTCCGGCGTCACACGGTCATCCCTTAGTAAGTTTACATAAGTTATGATCGCGGTCAGGGGAGTTTTCAGATCATGGGACATGTTGCTGATTAAGTCGGTCTTAAGCTTCTGGCTTTTCACTTCTTCACCGACCGCCACCTTAAATCCCCTTTGGATCTTTTGTATCTCCTTTTTAAATGGTTCAAACACGCTTAAGTCTTCTTCTATGGAAACCTCTAAATTTCCCTCTGCAATCTGGTTTGTGGCCTTTAAAAGGATGCTGTATTTTTCACTTAAATCCCTGTAATATTTTCTCATGATAATAAACAGGGCTATGGAATAAAGAATCAGGGCGCCGATCCCAAAAAACCACAGGCTGCAAAGAACGGCCAGGATAATGAAGTTCACTCCCACGATCCGGAAAATGGTCCGGTCCGACCGCTCCTGCAGATTGATATTCCCTACAAATGTATAAGCCTTATGGCAAAGGTCCTTCACCCATTGCCAGAACCAGCCGCACAGAGTCCGTTCATGAATGTAACGCTTTAAGCCGATCCGGATGACGTCACGGCTGCATATGACCGCCCAATAGATAATTGCAAAGGGGATGGACCACCACATCAGATTCCAGAACTTCACCATGATCCTGGCAACCAGTGGCAGGAAATTGGCCCGTAAAAGAGCATCATATAAATCTCCCCTGTTTGTCACTGCCACAAGATTTGTAAGCCCTGTTCCAAAAAATATGGCGCCGCAGCCCACTCCTGCAACGATTTCCAAAGGCGTTCTTAAAAGCCTGCTGACATCCGGAAGGCCCGGGTCAAGACAGGAGAAGAAAAAGGCTGCGATCACTACGGCACAGACCAGGCCGATAAATATCCTGGAAACGCTGCCGGAGTAATTATAGGCGTTCCAGACAGTTTCTCTCTCCTCTTCAAAGGCGGTGATCTGCTGGGGCCTCATTCCATAAGCAAACGTAACATTTCTTGGGTTTTTCAGCTTCATATCCGTCTCGTAACGATACTGATCCCAATAGTAATCGCTCATGGGATCCTTGCCGCCTAACGTCACCAAAGTGTTCAAAAGCCTGACTCCATTTGCTCCGCTTACATCCCCTGCCTCCATGCGCCCCAGATCATCATACCGGAGCACTGCCTTAAATATATACTCATTGCTGCCTGCTATGGAGCGGCCTCCCGCATGATCGGCCAAAACTTTACCGCCAGCATCAAGGATCTGATAATCCACGAAATTTCTCATGCCGCCAAAATACCGGCTCCAGGATTCATATTCCATGACACAGCTTTGGCGCAGTTCTTTTAAATACACATAGCGCTCTTCCTGTGCAGTCCGTTCATTGGGCTCTTCCACAGCATCTGCCAAGATCTCCCCGCCTGCTGCGATCTCCGCTTCTACTTCCCCTGGAACCGCCTGGACAGCCATGGCGTCCTTTAATTCTTCCTCCGCCTGTGGGAAATAAAACTGGAACGGAGAGATGACACTGCCCTGTTCATACTGGGCTTGTTCCAGATAAAGCACGTAATTGCCAAGCACCAGATGCCTAAGGAATTCATCTTGTCCGTAAACAGGCTCCTCATATCTGGCTGACTCATTTTTAAAAAAGGGGTAAAGCCCCACCATGACCGATGCTGCCAGCAAAACCACAATCATTGCCAGAACTACGCTGATCCTATGCCTGTTTCTCAATTTTGTATCCAACTCCCCACACCACCTTTAAATATTTCGGCTCTTTCGGATTGATCTCGATCTTTTCCCGGATCTTCCTTACATGAACCATGATCGTATCCGTGTTAATGGCCCGCTCATTCCAGACCCGTTCATAAATCTCTTCCGCCGAAAACACTCTTCCCGGATTTTTCATGAGAAGGGCGAGTATTTTAAATTCAATGGGAGTCAGCTTTGCCGGCTTTTCATCCACGGTCACTTCTACCGTATCCTCGTTCAGCTCCAGGCCTCCAATGGAATAAACATTGCTTTTCTCCTTCTGTTCTTTTTCTTCCAGCATATCCATGTATTTTTTATAACGCCTGAGCTGGGAATTCACCCTTGCCAACAGCTCCATAGGGGTAAAGGGCTTTGATACATAATCATCTGCGCCGATATTAAGTCCCATGATCTTATCCACTTCCTCAGACTTTGCCGACAGGATGATCACAGGAAAATCATAGGTTTCCCTTAATTTCACAGTCATAGTGATGCCATCCATCCGGGGCATCATCACATCAACGATGGCCAGATGGATTTCTTCCCGCTGTAAAACCTTAAGGCCTTCCACACCATCCGCCGCCTGAAACACCTCGTATCCCTGGCTCCTTAAATATATCTCAATCCCTTCTCTGATCTCTTTATCATCCTCTACCAACAAGATGTGGTTTGCTTCCATGTTCTCTCTCCTTACCTGACAAATAATTGGGCTGCCGTCTGTAACATCCCATTTATGATACCACATTTTCACACTTTTTACTTCAATATAAAGGATACGAAAGCAATCTTAAATGGAATGTCAAAGAAAACGAAAGAAATTCTAAAATTTGCTTATGCTTTCTATAAGGCATTTCCATGAAAACGAAAAAAGCGCACCAGGATTCCAAAAATCCCTGATGCGCCACTCTTCATTATTCCGATGTTTTCCTTATATTGCTCTCCATCAGCCGGTTAAATCCCAGCCAGCCGTTGTTGTCTCCCGCTCCCTTTAACACCTCAATCATTGTCTCCATCTTGGCATCCGTGTTATCCGCGAAATTTAAGGCCAGGGCTTCGATCAAAGCAGGCTTTTTGGGAGAACCGTATTCCAGCTCTCCATGATGGGCCAGAATGCAGTGCTTCAACTCGGTAGCCGTCTTTTCCGGAAATCCTGGGATGGTCCGGATCCTCTCTCCCACCATTTCCGTTCCAATGATGATGTGGCCCAAAAGCTGGCCGTCGTCGGTATAATCATTTTCCGGAAATGTGGAAAGCTCCCGGGTCTTGCCGATATCATGGAACATGGCAGCGGCTATAAGCAGATCCCGGTTAATGAGGGGGTAGTAGCCGGCATAATAATCACACAGCTTTACAACACTTAAGGTATGCTCCAAAAGTCCGCCCACAAAGCCGTGGTGAACGCTTTTTGCCGCAGAATGGAACTGAAAGGCCTTGGCAAACGCAGCATCCTCCGCAAAAAAGCTTTCCAGAAGCTTTCTTAAATGAGGATTCTTAACCGTCCGGATAAAACCTAAAAATTCCTCGTACATAAGTCCGATATTTTTCCCGGAAACAGGAAGGTAATCGCCAGGGATAAATTCCCCATCTTCCGCCTTTCTGACCCGCTTGATATTCAACTGGTTGGAATTCTGGAAAACGGTTACATCTGCATCTATGTATACATAATCCAGAGTTTCAAAATTCCCGATTCCCGGAGAACCCAGATCCCAAATCTTGGCATCCACGGTCCCTGTCTTGTCCTGAAGAATCAGGTTCCCATATTCTTTTCCTGACTTTGTTAGGGCAATCTGCTTATTTTTGCATAAATACACATCTGAAACATGCATTCCTTCACGGAATGATTCTACATACCTCATTGTTTTCCTCCACATTCTAAACACTAACATAGCAAACGGATATGCCTGCATATCCAGTTGCTTCATAAACTCAAGGTTAAAAGACGTTATTCCTTCAACCTAAGGCAACAAGGAAGCCAGGACGATTACCTGGCTCCAATGGTTACCTGATACTGTATCTCTTTATATTCTTCCCTTCCATTGCGGGAAACACTCACAGGAATCACATCTCCGGTATTGGAACTTTCAAGCACTGACTGGAAGTCCTTCATGGTAATGATGGTTTCATCTCCCATGGTTTTTATGATATCACCGCACTGGATCCCGGCATTGTAGGCAGGACTGTCCGCATTCACATCAACCACATACACCCCGAGAGGCATACCGTTACTGTTCATGACAGCGCTTACCTCCTGTCCCTTGATTCCAAAGTACGGGAATGACACCCCATTGCTCATCTTTTCCAGAATGCTCTTATAATCGGATATGGCCATGGCTGCCGTCATATCCTTGTTTCCGTCATTCTTATGTTCATCAGTCACCCAGCCGATGATCTGACCGGCCGTGTTCATGAGGAAGGTGCCTGTCTTGGCATTCCCCTTCACATCGGAATACAGGATACGCGTTATTCCATCCGTAACCTGCACATTTTTCGTTATATAGGATATAAATCCATATCCAACAGAATGAACCATGCCGGCAGGGCCGCCGATGGCCACAACCAGATCCCCCTGTCTCACGGAATAGGAATTTCCCAACTCAATGGCCTTAATCTCCTCCAGCAAAGCTCTGCCCAGATCCGCCGTGGAAATGCTTACGATGGCCATTCCGGAATGCTTGTCGGTCTGCTTAATGGTTCCCTGGACCTCTGTCCCGTCGGAAAATACCACGCGGATGGCCTCTGCATCCTCCACCGCCCCATCCGGTGTCAGCACCAGAAGCTCCTGATTTGCGGAAGCGATGATCACTCCGGAAAACAGGCCGGAGTTTTCCACAGGGTTGTTAAACCAGTCTGTCTGGGTCTTAACGGAATGGACTGTGACGATTCCCTTGTCCGCCTTCTGGACCAGAGATCTTAAGTTTCCATACAGGGTATTTAAATCATCCACTGAAAATGGATATTTCTCCATGGCAGACTTTAAAATATCTTCAATGGGTTCTGTCTCCGCCACCGTAGACCCGGTCTCAGGCTCAGAAGGCACCGGTTCAGGGTCATCTTTTGGTATGGTAACAGGAACGCTTTCGCTGGTGGATCCTTTTGCAAAAAATCTTTCAGCTACAGGCCGGGATACGGCAAAAGTAACCGCTGCAACGATTCCGAAAATAACCGCAGTCGCAAAAAGGCCCAAAGCCCTTTTTAGCATATCCCTTTTTGACATGGGCTGTCTCACTATCTTTTCATTGATAAACTGACGAGGCTCGGACTTTTTATCGTCTGGCCCGTTATTTTCCGGCATACAAACCCTCCTTTGCAGAAGACCTAAATACTATTATAAGGTCCTTCGGCCCTTAATGCAAGAAAAACATGAGAACTTTGGCCCATCAGCCCAATGATCTTTCAAGATTTTTGTATTATTGGCCTTCTATGATATTTCAATTCCAAATGAATCATACTAAGGAAAGCAAGGCGGCTGATTGATCCTGTTGCAGCCCCGCCCACAGAAGCCGGCAGGAAAAGTAACCTGAGGATTGCAGTTTTCGTCCCAAATATGCTATACTGTAACAGATACTATCATCACCGGACCACAGTGTAAAGAAAGCAGAATAAATAAGGTATAATATATGAATCAGAAAGCATTAAAAACTTTAGAATATCATAAAATCATCGCACAGCTTGCCCAGTACGCCTCCTGCGACTCCGGCAAGGAGCTGTGCAGGAACCTGGTCCCTTCAACGGACTTTCATGAGATCGTAAGGGCCCAGAAGGAAACCACCGATGCGGCCACAAGAGTGCGTCAGAAGGGCAGCATTTCCTTTGGAGGCGTGAGGGACATCCGGCCTTCCTTAAAGCGCCTGGATGTAGGAAGTGCCCTGGGAATGGTGGAGATTCTTTCCATCAGCTCCCTTCTTACCACCTCAGCCAGGGTTAAAGCCTATGGACGCCATGAAGACTCGGAACTGCCGGAGGACTCTCTGGAGGAATTCTTCCGACTGTTGGAACCCCTGACCCCGGTCAACACGGAAATCAAGCGCTGCATCCTCTCCGAAGAGGATGTAAGCGATGATGCCAGTCCGGGGCTTCATCATGTAAGGCGCTCCATGCGCTCTATCAACGACAAGATCCATACCCAGCTAAACTCCATATTAAATTCCAACCGGACCTACCTTCAGGAGGCGGTGATCACCATGAGGGATGGGCGTTACTGCCTCCCGGTGAAATCCGAGTACAAATCCCAGGTATCCGGCATGGTTCACGACCAGTCCTCCACCGGCTCCACGCTTTTTATCGAACCAATGGCAATCGTAAAGCTTAACAATGACCTTCGGGCTCTGGAAATCCAGGAGCAGAAAGAGATCGAAATGATCCTGGCCGATTTAAGCAACCAGCTTGCCCCTTATCTTGAGGAGCTGGAAACGGATTTTGAAATCCTGACGAAACTGGACTTTATCTTCGCAAAAGCAGCCTTATCCAGACACTACAATGCCAGCGAACCGGCATTTAACACAAAAAGGATCATAAACATCAAGGATGGACGCCATCCCCTTTTGGACCCTTCCAAAGTGGTTCCTATCAGCATCCATCTTGGCCGGGATTTTGACCTGTTAATCGTAACCGGCCCTAATACGGGAGGAAAGACAGTTTCCTTAAAGACAGTGGGCTTATTCACCCTTATGGGGCAGTCCGGCCTTCACATCCCGGCATTTGACGGTTCTGAACTGGCAGTGTTTGACGAGGTGTTTGCAGATATCGGAGATGAACAGAGCATTGAACAGAGCTTAAGCACCTTTTCCGCCCATATGACCAATATTGTCCATATACTGGGCCAGGCAGACAGCAATTCTCTCTGCCTGTTTGATGAGCTGGGTGCAGGAACCGACCCTACGGAGGGGGCGGCCCTTGCCATCTCCATCCTGACATTCCTTCACAACATGAAATGCCGCACCATGGCAACTACCCACTACAGCGAGTTAAAGGTGTTTGCCCTTACAACTCCCGGAGTGGAAAATGCCTCCTGCGAGTTTAACGTGGAGACCCTTAAACCTACCTACCGCCTTTTAATCGGCGTGCCCGGAAAAAGCAATGCCTTTGCCATCTCCAAAAAACTGGGACTTCCGGATTATATTATCGAGGATGCAAAGACCAATCTGGAAGCAAAGGATGAAACCTTTGAAGACCTTTTGACCCACCTGGAAGAAAACCGGGTTACCATTGAAAAGGAACGGACCCAGATCGCTTCTTATAAGCTGGAAGTGGAACAGCTAAAGGCCCGTCTGACCCAGAAAGAAGAACGGTTTGATGAACGGCGGGATCATATGATACGGGAAGCCAAAGAGGAAGCCCAGAGGATTCTCCGGGATGCCAAAGAAACGGCAGACCAGACCATACGGAGCATTAACAAGCTGGCCGCAGACTCTGGCGTCAGCAAGGAGCTGGAGGTCCAGCGAAGCAAATTAAGGAACAAACTGCAGGATGTGGATTCCTCCCTTTCTTTAAAAAACGAGAAAAAACAGCCCGGAAAGCAGATCGACCCTCAAAAACTGAAGCTGGGAGACGGCGTAAAGGTTTTAAGCATGAACTTAAACGGGATTGTCAGTTCTCTTCCCAATGCCAAGGGAGATCTTTACGTGCAGATGGGCATCCTTCGTTCCCTGGTCAACCTTTCGGATCTGGAACTGCTCCACGAAGAGTCGTTTTCCCCCCCTTCCGGAAGCGATTCTAGAAAAGCCGGAAGCGGAAGCAGTTCTGCCCGCATATCCAAATCCTTTTCCATCTCTCCGGAAATCAACCTGATCGGAATGACTACTGATGAAGCCATTCCCCAACTGGATAAATACTTAGACGATGCCTACCTGGCCCACCTTCCTCAGGTGCGGGTGGTACACGGACGGGGAACGGGAGCCTTAAAAAATGCGGTGCACAAGCACTTAAAGCGGTTAAAATATGTAAAAGAATTCCGGCTTGGGGTCTTCGGCGAAGGAGATTCCGGCGTAACCATCGTTTCATTCAAGTAAAATACCCGGCTGCAGGCTGTAAGGTGTTTTATGGGCGGCTGCCAAATGGATATGCAGACATATCCACCTGGGTTGCTGCCTTCATGTGAATCATTTGAGAAAGGGGGCCATTATGGCAGAAAAACAGCGGATATTGATCGTAGACGATGACAGCAATATCGCAGAATTAATTTCCCTATACTTGTTAAAAGAATGCTATGAAACAGAACTCGTAGGCGACGGAGAGGAGGCACTCCGGGTCTTTCCGGAATTCCGGCCTCACCTGGTGCTCCTGGACCTGATGCTTCCCGGCATGGATGGCTATCAGGTCTGCCGGGAGATGCGCTCCTCCTCCCAGGTTCCCATTATCATGCTGTCCGCCAAGGGAG
The DNA here is from genome assembly GCF_054772055.1 of Lacrimispora brassicae. Classification (NCBI taxonomy): domain Bacteria; kingdom Bacillati; phylum Bacillota; class Clostridia; order Lachnospirales; family Lachnospiraceae; genus Lacrimispora; species Lacrimispora brassicae. Next base: position 17,088 of record NZ_BRYH01000037.1, read on the forward strand.
AGGTCTTTGACAAGGTCCTTGGCCTGGAGCTGGGCGCCGACGACTATATGATCAAACCCTTTGATTCCAAGGAGCTGGTGGCCCGTGTAAAGGCTGTTTTAAGGCGCTACCAGACGACCCCTGTTCCTGCCGCCCTTCATACGGACCATCAGGGTGATTATGTGGAATATCCGGACCTTATTGTCAACCTTACCAATTATTCCGTCATCTATATGGGCCATTCCATCGAGATGCCCCCAAAGGAGCTGGAACTTCTTTATTTCCTGGCCTCCTCCCCAAACCAGGTGTTTACCAGGGAGCAGCTTTTAGACCACATCTGGGGATATGAATACATCGGTGATACCAGAACTGTTGACGTCCACATCAAGCGGCTTCGGGAAAAGATCAAGGACCATACAGGCTGGGCTCTCACAACGGTTTGGGGGATCGGTTACAAATTTGAGGTGAAGCGCTAGATGACACATTCTCTCTATTATAAATTCATCCTGGGCTATCTGCTGTTCGGTCTCCTTGGATTTGTGACCATTGCCACCTTTTCCTCTGAGATCACGGACCAATACCTCCTTGGCCGCCGTTCCGAATCCCTGTATGACGAGGCCACTCAGATCGCCTCCTCCTACAGCGGCATGTACTATGGCAGGGATATGAGCCTGTCCTCCTCCTATCCGGAGCTTGTTAAGGAGGCCAATTATCTTCACGCCCAGATATGGATCGTGGACCGGCAGGGCAAGGTGGTATCGGACAGCGCTCAGTCTGACAAGCAGGGACAGGTCATTGAAAACTTTGACCCTACCTTTATGGGCAACAAATCCTACATCATCGGCGACTACTATCATCAGTTCTCCTATGATGTCTTAAGCGTCCATGCGCCTATTACGGGAAACTACACCACCCACGGCTACGTGGTGATCCACCTGCCCTTATCCTATTTGAGAATGGAGAGAGATGGAATTTTAAACATCGTCTATGTTACATCGGCGGCGGTGTTCGGCCTTTCCCTGATCATCCTCCTGGTCTTTACAAAAAATGTTTATTTTCCTCTTAAAAAAATCACGGCCGGAGCAAACGAATACGCTCAGGGAAATTTAAAGCACCACATTGAGGTGCATACGAGAGATGAAATGGGCTATTTAGCCGCAACCCTTAACTATATGTCCACGGAACTTGGCAAGATGGAGGAATATCAGAAAACCTTTATCGCCAATGTTTCCCATGACTTCCGCTCCCCTCTGACCTCCATCAAGGGCTATCTGGAAGCCATCCTTGACGGAACCATACCGCCGGAAATGCATGAGAAGTATTTAAACAGGGTCATTTCAGAAACTGACCGTTTAAATAAGCTGACCCAGGGGCTTCTGACCCTTAATTCCCTTGACAGCAAGGGGTATTTGAACCGCACCAGCTTTGACATCAACCGGGTCATTAAGGATACGGCTGCTTCCTTTGAAGGAACCTGCAATGAAAAAAACATCACCTTTGATTTAACTTTTTCTGAAAGTATTCAGATGGTTTATGGGGATCTTGGAAAAATACAGCAGGTCCTCTATAATCTCATAGACAATGCCTTAAAGTTCAGCCATGCAGATTCCACCATCTATATACAGGCTTCTGGAAAGTATGAGAAGATTTTTATTTCCATTAAGGACACGGGAATCGGCATCCCAAAGGAAAGCTTGAAAAAGATCTGGGAGCGGTTCTATAAAACAGACTTATCCAGGGGAAAGGATAAGAAGGGGACAGGCCTTGGCCTTGCCATTGTCAGAGAGATCATCCAGTCCCACGGAGAAAATATCGATGTGGTCAGCACGGAAGGGGTTGGATCGGAATTCATCTTCAGCCTGCCAAAGGCCGGCACCCCATGATGAGAGCCGTTTTCCTGACTGCAGCGAAGAAAAAAGCAGTAATAAAAACCGGGCAGTCTTTTCTTATGAACAAACAAGAAAAGACTGCCCGGTAATTTTTTATTCCTTCCACTGAAGGTTGTGAAGCTCCCCCTTCATGGTCATACGTTCAAAGCCGTTCTGCCTTAAAGCCTCATACAGCACAATGGAAACAGAATTGGATAAATTTAAGGATCTGATATCCCCCCACATAGGGATCCTGACACAGCGGTCCTGATTCTTTAAAAGGATCTCTTCCGGAATTCCGGCGCTCTCCTTGCCAAACATGAGGAAGCAGTCCGGTTCATATTCCACCTCTGAATACACATGAAGCCCTTTTGTTGTAGCCATATAGATCCTGGCTCCTGGATTTCGGTCCAGAAAGTCCTGATAATCGCTGTACACGGTCACATCAAGCTTATCCCAGTAATCCAGCCCGGCGCGCTTGATCAGCTTGTCATTGAGCTTAAAGCCCAGAGGCTCGATCAAATGCAGCTTTGTACCCGTTGCCACACAGGTCCGTCCGATGTTTCCTGTATTGGCAGGCATCTCCGGTTCCAATAATACAATATTCATATGCTTACGCTTTTTCCTCCAGTCTCTTGATAAATCGGCCCATGCGGCTTAATGCCTCCTTAAGATTCTCCAGGGAGTATGCATAAGAAATGCGCAGGTACCCTTCTCCGCAGTCACCAAAGGCAGTCCCCGGCACCACTGCCACCTTTTCTTCCCGAAGGAGCCTGGTGGCAAATTCATCGGAGGTCATACCAAACCGCTTGATGGATGGGAACGTATAAAATGCACCATGAGGCTCAAAGCACTCCATTCCCATTTCCTTAAACGCATGCATCAGATAACGGCGTCTCTGGTCATAGGATTCCCGCATCATCTGAACATCCTTATCTCCTTCACGCAGGGCAGCTACCGCAGCATACTGGCTGGTGGTAGGCGCACACATGATGGCAAACTGGTGAATCTTTAACATCTGCTCCAGGATCCCCCTGGGAGCAGCGGCATAGCCAAGACGCCAGCCGGTCATTGCATAGGATTTGGAAAAGCCGTTAATGAGCACGGTTCTGTCCCTCATTCCGGGAAATGCGGCAATGGTAGTATGGTCGCTTCCGTAGGTGAGCTCCGCATAGATCTCATCGGATATTACAAATAAATCCTTCTCTGTTACGATTTTAACGATCTCCTCCAGCTCCTCCGCTTTCATAACAGCTCCCGTAGGGTTATTGGGGAACGGAAGCACCAGCACCTTGGTCTTTGGAGTGATCTTTTCCAGCAGCTTTTCACCGGTCAGCTTAAACTGGTCCTTTGCTTCCAGGTCGATAATAACCGGAACGCCGTTTGCCAGAATGGTGCAGGGAACATAGGAAACATAGCTGGGCTGTGGAATCAGCACCTCATCCCCCGGATTTAACATGGCCCGGAGGGCAATGTCAATGGCTTCACTGCCGCCCACTGTCACCATGACTTCATGGTCCGGGTCATATGTAACAGCAAAGCGCCGGCTTAAATAACTGCATATTTCCGTCTTTAATTCTTTTAAACCTGCATTGGAGGTATAAAACGTCCGCCCTTTTTCCAGAGAATAGATTCCCTCCTCCCTGATATGCCAGGGCGTGTCAAAATCAGGCTCTCCCACACCCAGGGAGATGGCATCCTTCATTTCACTGACTATATCAAAAAACTTGCGGATCCCTGAGGGCGGAATCTCTACGATTCGATCTGATAATGGATTTCTCACGGCGTAATCAACATCCTTTCATCGGTTGTCCCTTCAGCAAGAACGGTTCCGTGGTCCTTATACTTCTTTAAAACGAAATGAGTGGCCGTGCTAAGCACCGATTCCATGGGAGACAGCTTATCCGATACAAACTGGGCGACCTGTCTCATGGTCTTTCCCTCTATGAAAACCGTAAAATCAAAGGCGCCGGACATGAGATAAACGGCATTCACCTCGCTGTACTGGTAAATGCGTTCAGCGATCTTATCAAATCCCATACCTCTCTGAGGAGTGACCTTGACTTCAATTAATGCCATAACCTTTTCATCACTGGTATTATCCCAGTTAATCAGGGTGTGGTAACCGCATATGATATGTTCTTTTTCCATTTCGGCGATCTCATTGGCAATGGCGGTCTCACTTTCTCCTAAAAGAATCGCCAGATCCTTTAAATCAATCCTGCTGTTTTTCTCAATAATTGCCAATATCTTTTCTCTCATATCCTGCCTCCTGATTTCCTAATTATTGTCCATGCTTTTTGGACATAGAGGTATGCCCGCAGGGCGTTCCAAATTATTGTCCACGCTTTCTGGACATAAAGGTATGCCCACAGGGCGTTCCTAATTATTGTCCACGCTTTCTGGACATAGAGGTATGCCCACAGGGCGTTCCTAATTATTGTCCACGCTTTCTGGACATAGAGGTATGCCCGCAGGGCGTTCCTAATTATGTGGTAAGACCTTATACAACTCATCCTCTGAGGGCCGGTCAAGATAACCGGCATTTTCTCCATGGTCGATGATCCGTTTAATGTCTCCCGTCACCTTCCCGATCACAGCGGCGTGGATCCCCTGCTCTTTTAGAGCCTGTACCAGATCCCCTCCGTTATCCGCTGAAAAAACCAGGCAGCCTGTTGAGAAAAGGCGGTACGGATTTAAATCGTACCGCTCACAAATCTCAATGGTTTCCTGTTTCACCGGAATCCTGTGAAGAGAAAACCGGATTCCCGTCATGTAAGCACCGGACAAGTCCCAAAGAGCCTTTAAAATCCCGCCCTCTCCTGCCGGTTCACATTCGGCCGCACCAAACTTCTTCCACTTCTCCAAACCGCCTTCCGGCGCAATATTTCTGTTTTCCAAAATCTGTTCTATATAGTCCCTGGAAAACCATTGATACAGTTCTTCTTTTTTATTTTTTACGGTTTCTACCGTTCCCCAAAGCCCGGCATATCCGGCTGCAACAAGATCCTGCCCCGGCCTTAGGGTTCCGGCATTTTCCCTTTCGATCCGTCTCATATGCTTACCTGCCTACACTCCCGGCCCTGCCTCAGGCTGGATGTCTTCCGGCATCTGAGCCACTCCCGGCCCTGGGGCCACAGTTTCTGCCGGAGCTGTTTCCTGGGGCGTTACTGCCGGCGGTGTTTCTGCCGGAACCCCGGGAGTCTCAGGCACAGCTACCGCAGGAGCGGCAGGACCGATCTTTATAATGGCCTTTGAAGGGTTATAAGTATCCGTGTGAAGGATCTCCCGGCTCTGTTCTACGCCATCCACATAAATCACCTTCCACAACCTGGACTTCATCCCCCTGTGTGCGGACTGTACCTGCTTTCTGCTTCCCGGAGGCATGGCAGGATCCACCACTTCCTTGGGTGCGCCCGGATCCGTTACGCTTAAAGTCTCAGAAACAAACTCAAAGGTCCTGTTTGCAGGCCTGGTTTCTTTTCCGTAGATGGTAAAGGTAAGGGTTTTTCCGGAAGTATAGCCCTCAACATAAATAGGAGTGCTGTAATTGTTGGAAAATTTAATGTCCTTGTAGGTACCTGCAATGGCCGCATCCTCAGAAGGCTTTACATAGCCTACAACCATGGAGTGGTTCTGCCTCTGGCCGACTGCCAGCTCTGCCCGAAGCACTGCATTGTAAAGAGTGGTTGCGATCTGACATACTCCTCCGCCTACACTGTCCACCACCTGGCCGTTCTCATAGGCCGCTGCCGTAGCATAGCCATTGGCCAGGGTAAAGGGATGCATACATTCGTAACCGGACAGGGTTTCCCCCGGCATGAGCACCCGGCCATTGATCTTGCCCACGCCTACTTGCAGATTTTTGGATCTGGAGGCACCGCTGGAAGAAAAGCTGGTGGAGAAGCTTCCAAGCACATCATTTATAGTAGATAAGTCTTCCGTGGCGACCCCGGGCTTTACCTCTGAAACCACTGCAGTGGCCGTTACCGGCTCCCCAAGCCCATTGGCAAGGGCCGCATCAAGAGCCTGTTTGGTGGCCATCACATCCACGTTTTTTCCAATGGCAGAGGGAGTCACAATAAATGCCCCTTTGTCCCGGACTATGGTCGCATTCTTTGGTTCCACAATTGCCTGGGAGCATTTCTCCGCAACAAAGGCCGCCACTCTCCCATCGTCAAGAGCCGTTTCCAAAGGAATGATCACATGGTTCTGCTCGATATCCTTCTTATTCAGATACCGTTTGATCAGGTTGCCTCCCTGCCAGGAAGATGCGGCCTGAGCCACTGCCTCCGGATTGCTCCAGTGAAAGCCCAGCTCTTTTGCCACAGTTTCCACCGGCTGTCCGTCAACGATCAACGTTATCTTCTGATTCTCCATTTCATTTACCAGGCCCTGGATCTTTTGGCTGGCTTCTTCTTCCGTCATGCCCCCCAGATTATATTCTCCCACATATATCCCATCTGGAAGGGTATCAGCCATGACATAGGTGGGGGAGAGAAATCCAATTCCCGCTGCAAATACAACCGCTGCCAGGCTCATGGACAAAGTCTTCTTTTTCATATTCATTCCTCATGCTCTGTTGCTGTGCCTGTATGCTGCCAATACACCTCTTCCATTGCTTACATAAACTGAAGCATCATAGGAAGCACCATAGCAACAATCAGTAAAATAACTACCAGGATCAAAACTACTGATAAAAATTTTCTGTTGTTTTTATTGTTAAAGTTAATCATATCGTATCACCTCTCTTATATTCTTCCATACTGTGCTATGATTTTATCCGTAATTCTCGATATTTCATTTCTGGACAAATGCTCCGTTTGCACAGATAAAACTATTTTATGATATTTTAATAAATCCTGCAAGTGTTCTTTTTGCCTTTTTGAGGCCGACTGCTCCTTTTTTGTCTTATAAATCAAAGGCTGGGAGACGAAAGACTCCGGAAATTCCTTCCTGTACCGCTTTGCCATCTCCTGATACAGCCCGTGAGCTGCGTTTGCATCTGCAAGTGCCCGGTGGCTCAAGGTCTGTGGGATCCCAAAATATCCGCAGGCAGCCCCTAAATTTTTCTTCTCATCAGAAGGCATAAATCTTCTTGCCAGTTTCAGGGTATCGATCCCCTGGCGTTCAAAGCCGTAGCCTTTATTGATTGCCGCGCGTTTTAAAAAGCTGTAATCAAAAATCACATGATGTCCCAGGACCGGCAGGCCGCCAGCAAATTCCAAAAATCCCCCAATCACCTCTCCGATCCCCGGAGAAGCTTCCAACTGACGGTCACTGATGCCCGTAAGAATGATCACCCGGGACTCCAGCTTCCTGTAAGGGTTGACAAAGGTTTCAAAGCGCTCTCTTACCTGCCCTTCCACAACCTTCACCGCCCCTATTTCAATGATCTTATCCAGCTTTGGATCAAGACCGGTGGTTTCCAAATCCACGGCAATATAGGACGATACCAAATTAAGCCTCCTTCTTTTCACATGACTGCACCTGGGCACTGGGACAGAGGGTTTGCAGAAAACACTGGCAGCATTTGGGATTTCTCGCAGAACAAATGGATCTGCCAAGAGTAATGATCTGGATATTCCATAAGATCCAGTGATCCTTTGGAAGTATCTTCATCAGTTCGTACTCAATTTTCTCCGGGTCCTCTTCTTTTGCAAAGCCAAGCTTTCTGGAAATCCGCTTAACGTGGGTATCCACCACAATGCTGGGTTGGTTGTAGATATTTCCCAGGATCACATTGGCTGTTTTGCGCCCCACTCCGGCAAGGGAGAGCAGTTCTTCCATTGTCCCCGGAACCTCGCCCCCGAATTTTTCCACCAGATCCTGACAGCAGGATATGATGTTTTTCGCTTTCATATGATAAAAGCCAAGTGAATGGATATCCTTTTCAAGTTCCTTTAAATCCGCCTTGGCAAATTTCTTTGGAGAATCATATTTCCGGAACAAATCCGGCGTCACCATATTCACCCTGGCATCGGTACACTGGGCACTTAAAATGACCGCTATTAAAAGCTGCCATGGATTTTCGTGGTTTAAATAGCATACATATGACCTTCCATACTCCCGGTCAAGGGCCTCAAGCACTTTTAATACCCGGGCCTGCCGCTCTGCTTTTGTCTCTTTCTTTGCCATTACTTCCTCCATACGCCGATCTCATGAGCTGCTGCATTATGGGACAGGACATCCCGGTTTTTGTAATCAAAAAGAATTGCCCTTCCATCCCGGAACACCTCCACATGAGCCATCTTTATAAGCTGTCTGGCCTCATAGCCCTCATATCCTTCCTTTAAGTACCGGAAGGAAGCTGCCTCTGCCTCGAAAAATGCCCTTACCCGGTCCTTAAAAGGCTCCTGGTCAGCCGCAAAAGGAGGCCGGCTCTTTAAATTCTCCCTTAAGTAAAGATCATATACCAGAAGATCCTGGTATAGGGAATGTTTTTTTGGTACCAGACTGTAAATAAACCCTTCCAGTATCTCATATCTGGCCATCCGGCTGTGGCTGATCTCTGACAGCCCCTGTTTATCATAATATTCAGCCAATGCCTCAAACATATCAAAAGGTGTTTCAAACTCCTTAAGAAGTTCATGTAAGGTGGTCCGGAACTGTCCGCTGTTTCCGTAAACCTCCAGCATTTCCTCCAAAGCCTTCAGCTTCAGAATCCCGCCGTAATCCAGCCACCTGGTTGACAGCACCTCATAGGGCGGCTTCTCCTTAAACCTCACCCCGTATTCCTCCGCTTTTTCCGACAGGAAAGAGCCTTTTAACACCTTTAAAAATCCAAGCTGAAGCTGCTCCGGCTTCATCTCGTAAACCTCATTAAAGGAATTGCGGAAGCTCTGGTAATCCTCCCACGGCAGTCCCGCAATCAGGTCCAGATGCTGATGGATGTTTCCAAAGCTGTTGATCTTTCCAACCGTTTCTTTTAAACGGTTTAAATCCATGGCCCTGCGGATCTCCTTAATGGTTGACTGATTGGTGCTCTGAACTCCGATCTCAAGCTGGATGAGCCCCTTCCTCATGGAGGACATGAGCTTTAACTCCTCTTCATTTATAAGATCCGCAGAGATCTCGAAATGAAAATTGGTCACACCGTTATCATGTTCTATGATATGGCGCCAGATCTCCATGGTATGCTTTCGATTGCAGTTAAAAGTCCTGTCCACAAATTTCACCTGAGGAACCCGGTTTTTAAGGAAAACGTCCAGTTCCTTTAACACCAGTTTTGTATCCCGCAGCCGCACGGACTTATCCAGGGAAGAAAGGCAGTAGCTGCAGGAAAACGGACAGCCCCGGCTGCTTTCGTAGTAAATGATACGGTTTTCAAAGCCCTTTATATCCTTGTACAGGAAGGGAATGGAATCCATATCCACCACTGTCTTTAGGGGCCTTTCCACCCCATTTCCTTTCTCATCCCTTAGGGCTGTGCCGTCTATGGCTTCAAAGGAAGGGGCGCCGCCCTTAAGGCTCTCCCTGCTCCGTTCCAGATAACACCGCACTACTTCAGAAAAGATTTCCTCCCCTTCTCCCATCATGATCCCATAAACCGACCGTTCCCGGTTAAGGATCTGAGAAGCATCATAAGACACCTCGGGACCTCCCAGCCAGATCTCCACATGAGGGAGAACCTTCGGAAGGTCCCGGACCAGTTCTAATACATAGGAAACATTCCAGATGTAACAGGAAAATCCCACTGCATCCGGTTTTCTTAAGAAAATATCCTTTAAGATCTCATGGGGCTGATTGTTAATGGTATATTCCTGGGTCTCGATCCGGAATCTTCCATCCTCCAGTTCCGGCTCTTTTACATGGGCTTCTGCATAAGCCTTTAAGCTGTAAATGGCGGGATTGGAATGGATGTATTTGGCGTTAAGCGCCACCAGTAAAAATTTCATGTTAAACCTCGATCTCTATCTTTCTTCCGGTAGGCTGATACTGGTAATACCTTACCCCCGCCGCATTGAGCATACGTTTGGAGGCATCCACCGCCGGAGTGCCGTCATACTTGTCCGAACCGTATACAATGGTCTTGATCCCAGCCTGTATGATGGCCTTGGCACATTCGTTGCAGGGGAACAAGGTCACATAAAGCTTGCTGCCTTCCAGGCTCCCACCCCTGTAATTCAGGATAGCATTTAATTCACTGTGAGTGGAATAGAAATATTTGGCATTATAAGGATCCGTCTGCTCATTTTCCCTGTCCCAGGGAAATTCATCATCTGAGCATCCCATAGGAAAACCGTTGTAGCCCATGGACAAAATCTTGTTGTCCTGGCTTACGATGCAGGCTCCTACCTGGGTGCTGGGATCCTTGGAGCGCTTTGAGGAAAGAGCCGCTACTCCCATAAAATATTCGTCCCATGTAATATAATCTTCTCTTTTTCCAGCCATTTGCTTTCCTCCTTTTCGGTTTTAAACGTTTATCACATGATATCCGGCCGCCTTTGTAAGGCGGTTCATAATGGCCTGTCCCAGATGATCCCTGGAAAAGCTTTCAGAAAAAATAACATCGGCTTCCAGATCATCGAATTCCCGCAGCACTCCATATAAGTTATGGGCTATGGTTTCCTCCCTGGCACGGATTCCCATGCTTCGGATCATTCCCTCATGATACGCTTCCTTTGTTTCCTCCGTACAGATGATCCCCACCTTAAACCCCTGGGAAAGCTTTTCTTCTGCCAGCCGGTTTATGGTCCCTATGACGGCCTCTGCATCTCCTTCCACCAGGGTCAGTTCCGCCTTTGGAGCATAATGCTTATATTTCATGCCAGGGGCCTTTGGCCTTACATCCGCCTTCATAGGCCCTGACACAATGGCCGGATCAAGAGGAACCTCCTGTCCAAGGACAGCAGAAATCATTTCCTGGGTGATGGCTCCCGGCCTTAAGATCACAGGTTCGTCCCCTGATACATCAATGATGGTGGATTCCACACCGATCCCTACGGCCCCTCCGTCTACGATCATATCGATCTTTCCGTTCATGTCCTGCCACACATGGTCTGCTGTCGTGGGGCTGGGGCGCCCGGAAATGTTGGCGCTGGGTGCTGCCACCGGCACACCTGCCAAACGAATGAGAGCCCTTGCCACCGGATCCACTGGCATGCGCACTGCCACCGTATCAAGCCCTCCTGTGGTTCCATAGGGCACCAGGCCGCTTTTGGGAAAAATCAGGGTCAAAGGTCCTGGCCAGAATGCTTCCATCAGCTTTTTTCCTGCCTCCGGGATTGCAGAAACCAGGGGCAAAAGATCCTCAAAATCCCCGATATGGGCAATCAGGGGGTTATCCGATGGCCTTCCCTTTGCCGCATATATTTTTCCTGCCGCCTCTTCGTTTAAGGCATTGGCCCCCAGCCCGTACACGGTTTCTGTGGGAAATGCCACCAGGCCGCCCTTTCTTAAGATTTCCCCAGGCTTCTTTAACTGCTCTGCCTTTGGATTTTCTTTATCTTCTATAATAATTCGTTCTGTGTTCATATCACTTTGCTCTTTTCTTTTAACTTCCATTTATCATATCACAGGCCCAGTCTCCATGCAACTTTTTTGCAGGCAGGCAAAAGGGTTCCTTCCGTTCCTTAAGTAAAACAATGGTTGCACGTTTTTCATATTAGTGATACCATAATAAAAACATTTTATTTGGGAGGAATACCACATGGAACTCATCATACCGGAAAACTATGACCCCAGGCTCGACTTACGTGAGACCCAGGAAGCCATTAAATACATTAGAGATACGTTTCAAAAAGAGCTTGGAAAGGAAATGAACCTGGGACGAATCTCTGCCCCCTTGTTTGTTGAGCACAGCAGCGGTTTAAATGATGATTTAAACGGCGTGGAGCGCCCGGTGCGGTTTGACATTGCAGGCATTCCCGGTGAAGCCATTGAAGTCGTGCACTCTCTTGCCAAATGGAAGCGCATGGCTCTCCATGAATACGGCTTTCTGCCGGGAGAAGGCCTTTACACCAACATGAATGCCATCCGAAGGGATGAGGACCTGGACAACCTCCATTCCTGCTATGTGGACCAGTGGGATTGGGAAAAGGTCATTACCAGGGAGGAGCGGAATGAAGAAACCTTAAAGGAAACCGTCCGCACTATCTTTAAGATCATCAAGCACATGCAGCACGAGGTCTGGTACAAATATCCCCAGGCTGTGAAACACCTTCCAAAGGACATTACCTTTATCACCTCCCAGGAGCTGGAGGACCTCTATCCGGACAAGACACCAAAGGAACGGGAAAACCTGATCACAAAAGAACACGGCTGTGTCTTTCTCATGAAGATCGGGGACAAGCTGGACAGCGGAATCCCCCACGACGGAAGAGCTCCGGACTACGATGACTGGCAGTTAAACGGGGACATCCTGTTCTGGTTTGAGAATTTAAACTGCGCCCTGGAAATCTCCAGCATGGGCATCCGGGTGGATGAAGAATCCCTTGCAAAGCAGTTGGAAAAAGCAGGCTGCCTTGACCGGAAAAACCTGCCTTACCACAAGATGCTTTTAAACGGAGAACTGCCCTACACCATCGGAGGCGGCATCGGACAATCCCGTCTCTGCATGCTTCTGCTGGACAGAGCCCATGTGGGAGAAGTCCAGGCCAGCATCTGGCCAAAGGAAATGCGGGAGGAATGCAGGAAGCATAACATCTTTCTTCTGTAGGCTGGATGGGCCTCTTCCTTTGGTTGAAAGGATAAATTAAAAAGGGGTAAACGGGCCCTGATCGTTCAACACAGCTTCTTTCTTCTGTGTCTTACTATCAGGGTACCGTTTACCCCTTCTCTTTAGCAGGGTGTTTTCAGCTTGAAGGTTTGTACCATTTCTTTCAGCGCTTCCGCCTGCCTGTACAACTGAGCCGTTGCGGCGGTACTTTCCTCGGATGCTGCGGAATTTGCCTGCACCACGGCTGATACCTGGCTGATTTCGTCATTTATCCGGGCTATGCCAAAAGCTTGCTCTGACGATGCGCCGGCGATCTTTTCCGCCAAACCGGCGACCTGCTCTATTCCTCCCACGATTTTGTTAAAAGCATCTGCGGTGGTCTTTGCAATCCCCATTCCACGTTCAGCTCTCTGTATGGAGCTTTCTATCATGTCTGCGGTTTCTTTTGCAGCTTCTGCCGAACGGGCCGCCAGGCTCCGCACCTCATCTGCCACAACCGCAAAGCCCTTTCCGTACTGGCCTGCCCTTGCGGCCTCTACCGAGGCGTTTAATGACAGTAAATTTGTCTGGAAGGCAATGTCCTCGATGGCTTTTATTACCTTTGAGATATTTGATGAGGATAGGTTGATTTCATCCATTGCTTTGAGCATTTCCTCCATGTGCCTGTTGCCGTCCACGGCTCCGTACCTGACATCATTTGCACATGTCCTGGCCATTGCCGCATGATCCGCGCTTAAACTGATCTGGTTTTTTACCTCTGTCACGGCCGCGGCCAGCTCCTGAAGGGAACCTGCCTGACAGCTTGCCCCTTCCGAAAGGCGTATGCTCGCTTCCGAAATCTGGCCTGCCCCACTTAAAACCTGCCCCGACGTATCGCATATCCGAGACAGAATGTAGTTGTTTTTCTCTACGATGCTGCTCAAGGCAATGCCCAGAACATCTTTTTCTGAATTTATTTTCACAGGGACGGTTAAGTCCCCGCCGGCTATTGCTTCGGCTGTCTGAGCCTGATTCCTGGTATTTTCCACCATCGCCTTGAAGGATTTCATCACTTCTCCCACCTCGTCCTTTGTAAGGACCCGGACGTTTGCGCTTGCATCTCCCACAGACAACTGCTGTGCAATATTGTTGAGTATTTTAAGAGGGCGCACAATGCTTCCGTTTAAGGCCCTGCATATTATGAAACTTGCAACAGCGCATACAACGGTCAGCAGCAATATTGCAGCCGAAAAAAGAGCAAAAAAACTCGATGAAACACTGTCTGCGGAATATAATGCGAAAATGGTGAAAAGGCTTATTAAAGAAATTAAAACTGTTACAATGTTCACTATGCCGAATCCTATTGTCAGCCTTTTGTTTAGAGCAATTGAATTCTGTTTTTCCTGTTTTTTCATACGAGCCGCACCCCTTGTTTTTGTTTTTATATTTATATGTATATCGACAGTTTTTGGTATAATTTTAGTAAAATAAAAAATTTGTTCATAAATGAAAGAATCAAACCGGTAAAATCAAAGCACAGTGTTTCCGGACAGTTGATTTTAAAATAATAATAAATGCCCGTGAGCGTATCATCGCAAAGCTTTCCACCTGAAATTTTCACCTGATGACTCGTGGATAATCAATGAATCTTACCTGTATGAAAACCACATAAAAAAACAGTTGGAAAAGTAATATTACCCCTCCAACTGCCGGTGTCATTATCATAAACACGAACCAAAAAACGCTTTATGTATCTCATACCATTTCAGTATTCAAATCCCTATAATACACATCCTCAAAGGGTAAATAAATACGCCTTTTTTCCAAAGAAGACAAATAGATTCCCTTAACCATCTCCAAAGTCTTCCTGCCCTCCAGCCCGTCTATAACCACAGGCCTGTCATGTAAAATCGATTCATAGAAATCCCTGATCTGAAGATGGTGGCTGCTTCCCCAGTAATCCGGTCCAACGTTTGTTGTTTCATAAGTATTCCGGATTTCCGTATAGCATCCCTCCGCCTCGTAAAACCCCATATCCTGTATCAGGCCGCAGCGCCCCTTCTCTCCCTGGAATTCTATCGTAATGGGCGCATCGGATGCATAAGAATTGCAGGCGTAAAGGCTGTAGATACAGCCGTTTTTAAACCTTACAGCGGCTTCTGCGGTATCCTCCACATCCACCATTTCATGGCAGTGGTTGTGCACACTTCCCTCGATCCATTCAACATCGCTGCCCAGCATGTACCGGACCCTGTCCATGCTGTGAATGGCCTGGTCAATTAAAACGCCGCCGCCCTCCTTATCCCAGGTCCCTTTCCAGCCGCTTCCCTGGTAATAGGAACCGGGACGGTCCCAGGTAAGATAAGACCGGGCAGTTAAAATCTTACCAAAATACCCTTCTCCAATCAGCCGCTTTAATTTCTCCACGCTCTTTGTATATCTTGTCTGGAAAATGACCCCCAGCTTTTTCCCTGTCAGCCTCTGTACCTCCATCATCCGGTCCGCATCCTGCAAGGTAATGGCAATAGGTTTTTCCGTCAGCACATGGATCCCTGCCTCCATGGCTTTTATAGCCATGACCGGGTGCAGATAGTGGGGAAGGCATAAATGGATCACATCAATACGGTATTGCAGCGCAGAATCCAGATCCATACAGTAATGGCAGTTGAACTTTTCCCCAAAGGCTTTTGCCTTATCCTCATCAATGTCGATGGCACATACTAATTCCACATAATCCGAAAGTCTGAGAAAGGCGTCTTCATAGCAGGCAGAGATCCTTCCGCAGCCCATAATTGCAGCTCTTAACTTTTCCATTGGCATACCTCCGTTTCATAAGAAAACAATATTGCCGGAAAACCTCATTTAACCGATAAAAAAGCTTCCGGCCATATCCTGAGTAAACTTGTAATGGATATCAAAAAAATATTTCATGGCGCCGTTATACAGGGCACTGGAATCCAGAAGGCTGTACCGGACGCTGACAGAGTTCACCATACGCCGAAACCCCATGGTGCGCAGGCATTCCTGGATCTCCTGGAGGAATAAGGGTCCAAGGTCTTTTCCCTTGCCTCCGATGATGATCAGCTTTGGGTGGACCATGCAGATTAAGTTGCACAAAGCCATAGAAAATTCATCTGCAATATCCCGCACCACCTTGCAGGAGACCACATCACCATATACGCTGGCCTGCCCCAGATTCCCATAAGTAACAGCCGCTGCTTTTCTAAAAGCAGGACTGCCTCCTGCTTTGGAAATGCGCTCCTTTAAGGAAGCTTCTCCGATCATCAGCTCCAGGCAGCCCCGGTTCCCGCAGGAGCAAAGCTCTCCCTTGGGATCAATGGAGTAATGGCCGAACTGGGTATAAGAGGCACTGGCACGGCCCAGCATCTCATTGTGAATAAAAAGAGTAGCACCGATCCCTTTCCCGAAGTTGATAAAAGCGAAATCCTTTTCCGTGATCTGGGTGTAGACCTTTTCCCCATAGGCAAAGCAGGCCGTATCATTTAAAAGAGCTACCGGAAATCCGGAAAAGGCGCCCTGGAGTTCTCCTATAAAATCCTTTTCCGGAAGGTTCAGGGTCGTGGCAAATATCTCCCGCCTGTCTGGATCGATCATGGCAGGAACCACCACACAGATGCCTAAAAACTGCTCTTTATTGATCTGCTGCAGCACAGTCTGATGAATGTATTCCTGGCACAAAGGGATGTAGTTATCAGGGGATGGCACATCCATCTGCTGATAAAGGGAAGTAGAACCGGTGATGTCCACCAGGGCGGCGTTCAACCCCTTCTCCTCCAGACAGAATACAGCCACATAATACTGTTCCGTCCGAAGCATCAGGCTGTTGGGCTTGCGCCCCACATTGGTACTTCCGCTGATGCCGGAATCATATACAAATTTGCGCGCGATCAATTCATCCACCAGGGAGGAAACTGCGGTCTTGCTTAACCGGGAGTCCTTGGAAAGCTGCGCTCTTGAGATCCCCGGGTTCCGGTATATGGAATTGTATAATTGCTTTAAATTTGTATCTTTAATTAACTGCTGGTTCACAAGTTTCATAATATCCTGCCTGTCCTTTGCTTATTTTGATAAAATACCCATCCAACTGCCTGACATATTCCCTGTCCTGTGTGAAACAGGGATGCACAAAGCTTTGGGAAGCCCCATCCTGGGCAGTTTCTTTTCCTGTCCGGAGATCTTCTTTGCTTTCTCCAGACGGAAAAACACAGATGTTTTCCCCTTTCGCGTCTTATGATCCGATGATGGCGAAGCGCTTCAAGCCCACCTCCTCACGGTTTATTTAGTAAAGCCATATTATTAAATAATGTTATCATAAATCATGATCAGTTGCAATCATCCCCTTAAAAATACAGGAAAAAGCTGTATTACTTGAAAAATTCATAATAAATAATAGAAGATCTTATTTTCCAATGATACACCTCCAACAAATCAGACTGTATTAGTATAAATAAATTGTAAATCCAAAGTATTAATAAATATATTATATACATATTACATAATTTTTACAACCATTTACCGTTATAAACAACATAAATAACATTAAAATATTATGTATTCCAAAAATATATTGACATATATGTCACTTAATGCTATTGTAAAACCAACAAACAAATGAGATTTGCACGAATTAAAAGCCGGGATTTAAAGACTTTATCCCAAAGGCTTTTAATTTTAAAATTAATTAGTAAGGTCACTGCACAAACTAAGGAAAGAGGATGATGAAATGAAAGTGGGACTGATTGGATGCGGAGGAATGGGCACGACTCATAATCTGTCATTAAAAGCGCTGTCAGGAAAAATGAATGTGGAAGTAACGGCCCTGGCAGACTGCAGGCCGGAATTTCTGGAAAAAGCGGCCATTCAATGGCCAAAGGCAAGGCTGTATCAAACAGGCATGGAGCTTTTGGAGGCAGAAACCTTAGACAGTGTACATATCTGCCTTCCCAGCTACCTCCATACGGAACATGCCTTGGCGGCCATGGACAGGGGGATCCATGTATTTGTGGAGAAGCCTGTGTGCCTGACAGAGGAAGAGGCCAAAAAGCTTATGGATGCCCGGAAAAGAAACGGAGTCCAGGTAATGGTAGGGCAGGTGGTGAGATCCTTTGACGAATACCGGTATTTAAAAGAGTGCTACGATACCAACAGGTTTGGGGAGCTGAAATCCATCACCATGCAGAGAGTCAGCGGAGATGCCGCCTGGGGATATGAGGACTGGTTCCACCAGGAAGGAAAAAGCGGTTCTGTTGTATTAGACCTTCATGTCCATGACCTGGATTTCCTCAGGTATATGCTGGGAGAGCCGGATTCCTTTGATGTAAAGGCCACAGCCTTTTCCAGCGGCATGATCAATCAGATCTTCACCGCCTATGAATTCGGCAAGGTTTTTGCCATAACGGAAGGCATATGGGATGTAAGCTCCGCACTTCCTTTTGAGGCCAGCTTTCACGCATGTTTTGAGGAAGCCAGCGTGGTGTTTAAGGGAAGAGAAAAACCATCTCTGACCGTCTATGGAAATGACGGCAGCATCCAGCATCCCCAGCTTCACCGGGAATACGATGTAAACGATGATTCAGCAGGGATCAACATCTCCAATCTGGGTCCCTATTATACGGAAATAAAATATTTTATCCAATGTCTGCAGGAAGGAAAGTCTGTGGAAGTAGCTCCCCTTGAGGAAGGCATCCAGTCGGTGCGGCAAGCCATCAGGGAATGGAATAGGGCTAAGGAATATGTAAATAAAAGGCAACTATAAAAATTTTCATATTTTAGGAGGCAAAATTATGATGAAAAGAGCAAGAGCATTGGCAATCCTGATGACAGCGGCATTAACGGTTCCCAGCCTTACGGCATGCAGCGGAAGCGTTTCCAAGGATCAGGCAAAAACAGCGGAGGAAATCACCTTAAAGGTATTTGACGCTCATGCATACGGTCTGGAGGAGTATGCAGAGATGGCCAAAAAATTTGAAGAAGCCCACCCTGGCGTGAAGATCGAAGTGCAGCACGCCGCAAACGACAGCAGCACCCTGCTTCAGTCCCGTGTGAATTCAGGGGATATCCCCGATGTATTCGATGTGGAGTCAGGCACGGCAGCCCAGAAATATTATGAATATGCCTATAACTGGACGGAAGACAAAGAAGTATTGGGCAAATTCAAAGAAGCTGCCCTGGATACCGGAAAAGACGGGAACGGAAACATCATGTCCCTGCCCTGGACCTATGAGAATTTAGGCCTGATCTATAACAAGGACCTGTTTGAAAAGGCCGGGATCACAGAGCTTCCTGATACTATGGATGAGCTTGAAGCTGCCTGTGAGAAGCTGTCTGCTGCGGGGATCACGGCATTTGCCCTGGCAGGAAAGGAAACATGGGTCCTTCATCACCTTTCCACCCATTTCATGATGGATAAGTCCTTAGATGCCAAGGGAGTTGTGGATAAATTAAACAGCGGCGATTTAAAATTCGCGGATATGAAGAATTTTCAGAACCTCTTCCGCTTCCTGGACCTGGCTGTAAAATACGGTCCTGACAAGCCTCTGGAAGTCGATTGGGAAACAAGTGAAAATATGCTGGCAAACGGGCAGGCTGCCATGATCCACATGGGCGACTGGTGCCAGTCCACCCTGGATTCCTTTAACCCCAATGCCCGACTGGCGTTCCTCCCCTGTCCGGTCAGTGATAATCCGGAAGATGCCACCCTTCTCTCCTCCTGTAACTGGACCTATATTGTGAACAAGGATTCCAAGCATTTAGATCTGGCAAAGGAATATCTGGAATATATCCTCACCTCAGAAGAAGGCCAGAAATGGATGTGCGATGGCGTAGGAGGCGTTCCCGGAGCCAAGACCACCATGGAAGTAAAGGGCGCCCTGGCAAACGATGCGGCAACCTACGTAGAAAAAGGCGAGACTAACGGCTGGATCCACACCATCGCACCTAACGGGTATTCTGATATCGTAGGCCCTGCCATGCAGGCATACATGATCGGTGACATGACCCCGCAGCAGGTGACAGAAGAATTCCAGAAGGGCTGGCAGGTCCAGAAAAACTAAACTCTGGTTTAAAAGGCCGGGCCTGATGGAACGGGAAATTGGGAGGCGTGAAAGTGAAAGACAAAGGGAAAACAAAAGATTTATTGATATTCGCATTGTTTGTATTTCCGGCGGTAGGGCTTGTGCTTTTTTCCACAGACATACCGTTTCTGATGAACCTGTACTACTCTGTCTTTGACTGGAATGGGATCAGCAAGGACATGAAGTTTGTAGGGCTTCAAAACTTCGTTAATATATTCTCAAATGATGCTCTGTTTTGGAAAGGCGCCGCATTTACTCTGAAGTTTTCAGTGTTTTATGTAGTGGTGGTGAACATCCTGTCCCTGACAGTGGCTCTTGTCATGGCAGAGGAGAAGAAAAGCTCAGGCGTGGGGCGGGCATTTTATTACATACCTTATATCATAAGCCTGACGGCTATCAGTCTGATCTGGAAATTCATTCTTGGCCCGGGATTTGAGGCTCTGTATCAGACCACGGGCTGGGAGGTATTTCACTGGAGCTGGCTGGGCTCGGCGAAGCTGGCATTCTTTGTAGTGCTGATCATGACTGTGTGGCAGAATCTGGGGTTTTATATGGTAAACTATATTGCAGGCATCATTTCCGTGCCAAGGGATCTGATCGAGGCTGCCAAAATAGATGGGGCCAACAAATTCCAGGTTCTGAGAAGAATAACCATTCCCCTGATCATGCCCGCAATCTCCATCTGCATGCTTACCTCCCTGACATTCTCATTCAAGCTGTTTGATGTCATCATGGTATTTACCAAGGGAGGACCGGCCAATTCCACCGTTTCCGTGGCCTACAATATCTATAAGGAAGCATTTTTCAGCAACCGGTACGGAATGGCTACCGCAAAGTCCCTGGTATTTGTAGTGTTCGTGCTCATGGTCACGGCAATACAGCTTAAGGTAACTAAGGGTAAGGAGATAGAGGCGTAATGAAAAAACTGAAAAAAATCAGCGTGTTTTCTGCTATTGTGTTTATCTGTTCCGTGTTCTGGCTGATGCCCCTGCTTCTGATATTTATCAATTCCTTTAAGCCTTACAACGACATGCTTCAACGGTTCCTGGCCCTGCCTGAAAGCTGGAGCTTAAACATGTACATTGAGACATGGACAAAATTCCGCTTTCCCATGCTCATCAGCAATACCCTGCTGTATACGGCGTGTACGGTGCTGGTGATCGCACTGCTGGCCCCTATGGCGGCTTATAAGCTGGCAAGGACAAAGGGACGATTGTCCGCAGTATGCTTTATACTCATTATCATGCCCATGATGGTACCTTTCCAGTCCTACATGATCACTCTCACAAGGCTGGTGGCCAGTGTGGGCATGACGGGGCGCAGGTTGGGATATATATTGGTGAATACAGGGCTGTGCATGCCCTTAGCGGTTTATATGATCCACGGTTTTGTAAAAAATGTTCCTATTGAGCTGGAAGAATGCGCCTGCATTGACGGCGCATCAAAGGTGAGGACCTATTTTGCCATTGTTCTTCCGCTCCTAAAGCCCATCCTGACCACTGTGGTGGTTCTGGACACTCTTGCCATATGGAATGACATCATCACCAACCAACTGATCGTCGGAGGCAATGCCAAAGCCATGAACATTCAAAATGCCCTTTATATGCAGTTTTCCGCACAGACGGCGGACTGGGAGCACGCTCTTCCGGGAATCGTTATGTCCATGGCCCCAAGCCTGGTGTTCTTTGTTATCATGCAGAAGCACATTGTAGGAGGCATTACAGCCGGGGCTGTTAAGGGTTAATAAAAAGAAAGAGAGGGATTTTCCATGAGAATTGGAGTTATGGTTGAACTTTTCCAGGATACGGATGTGGATGAAAAATTTGCGGAGCTGCGCTCCATGGGGATGGAAAGCTGCCAGTTGGTGTGCTGGGATCAGGAACTGATGAACCAAAGCACCGCAGATAAGGTAAATGCTGCCAAAAGCCGCCACAAAGTGGACATTACAGCCTTCTGGTGCGGCTGGGAAGGTCCCAAAGTGTGGGATTTCTATGACGGGCAGCTTACCCTGGGCCTTGTGCCTGAGGCTTTCCGCTTTGAACGGATGAAGATGCTTCAAAAAGGGATCGATTTCGCAGCCATGATCCAGGTACGGGATGTGGTGACCCACGTAGGATACATGCCGGAAAACCCCTATGATCCCAATTATCCCGGCGTCCTGGTCTGCTTAAAAGCACTGGTAAGACAGTGTAAAAAAAGTCAGCAGAACTTCCTTTTTGAAACAGGGCAGGAGACTCCGGTCACATTAAAAAGGGCCATACAGGACATAGAAAAGGAAACAGGAAAAGGCAATGTGGGAATCAACTTAGATCCTGCCAATCTGATCATGTACGGCAAAGCCAACCCCATAGACGCCCTGGAGGTGTTCGGGGAATACGTGATGGGGATCCACGGAAAGGATGGGAACTATCCCACCGACGGCCATATGCTGGGCCAGGAGGTGCCCCTTGGCAGGGGAAAGGTCAATTACCCCGCCTTTGTGGCAAAGCTGAAAGAAATTGGATATGCCGGTGATATCACCATAGAACGGGAAATATCCGGCCAGGAGCAAAAAGAGGATATTCTTATGGCGAAAGATCTTCTGGAGCAATTGATAAACGAAGAATAGGTATCTATAAAAACCAGGGCAGCCAACCTCCGATGAAAATCAGAGGCGGACTGCCCAGTCCCAATGGGATCAGCAAAGGGCTTGGGGCATTCCAAAACCGGCCCTGGAAGAGTAACATCACGAAATCACAATGGCCTGGGACAAATGTCTTGGATTATCCCCATCAATGCCCTTTTTCTCAGCAATATAATAACCCATAAACTGTCCCATAAATCCTATGAGTGCGGCATTCTGCATGTCATTGTACCCATAGGGCAGATCCAGGCAGTAATCCGCCTCTTTCATATCCACAGAAACGGTATTTCCCATTGCAGCAGTCACCGCACCATATTCCTTCATCTGGGTCAAAAGCTTTGCATCCTCTTTCACGGTTTCGGAATGGCTTAAGAAAAGAACCAGCGTATTCCCGTCCACCAGGCTCATGGGCCCATGACGGTATTCCAGGCTGTAATAGGCCTCTGAATGAGAGATCCCCATTTCTTTTATTTTGTTCATGCACTCGTTGGCTACCCCGTAATAAATCCCCTGACCCAGGGTGATGAACAGATTCAGGTTTTCATTTTCGCCCACGATTTTCTTTGCCAGATCATCCATTTTCCTAAGGGCGTCTCTTGCGCTGCTGCCGTAGTCCGCCATTGCAGCCACTTCATCCTTCTTCCCTCCCACATACATGGCCATGACAACAGCCAGATAAACCATGCTGGTAAAGGAGCGGGTCATGATCACGCTGTCCTCAGCAGTATCAGGAGACAGGATCATATAGTCATTATAAGCAGCGCTGTCCTTATCACAGGTAATTGCCAGGGTTTTTACCCCTGGAAAGCTTCTCACTTTTTCAATGGCCATGCGGACCTCAGTGGTATAGCTTTTTCTGGTAATAGGAAGGACCAGGACCCTTCTGTTTTTCACAAAGGTCTCCGGGAAGTAGTAAAGCTCGGAACAGCACATGGCCTTTGCCGGTATTGTATTGTAAGTGGAAAAGGCGTGGGCGGCAGCCTGGGCTAAGTAAAAACTGGTGCCGCAGCCGGTAAAGATCAGTTCATCGTATTCCTCAGAAAAAACCTGATCCAAAACCCTGTAAATATCCTCTAATGTTCCATTGATCGCTTCAAACGATTCCGGCTGTTTGTAAATCTCATCATAAGTCAACTGGCTGTTTCTCTTTTCCATGTCAAAACTCCTCTCAAACGGTTCTTTTCTCTAAAACAGATCAGGCCTTTCCTTCCGCTCCTGCCAGGCGGATGATGTCCTTAATATCCTCTGTCAGCCTGCCATTTGCATACTGGGACAGCTTCCAGGAGTGCCCCTGATGATCCATGGCTTTTAAGCCTTCTTCATAGTATTCCACGTATTTATAACGGATCTCCGTGCCGAAATTGATCTTCGCCACTCCCAGCTTAATGGCCTCTCTGATGATGTCCTCCTTCATTCCGGTGCAGCCATGAAGGACCAGGGGGATGTCCGTAAACTTCCTTACCGCCTCCAAAACCTCCAGATGGATGTCCGGCTCTCCCCTATAATATCCGTGGGCATTTCCAATGCCGATTGCCAGGGAATCCGGCCGGCACAGCTCTAAAAACCCTTTTACTTCCTCAGGATCCACAATATTCTTATTTTCCATAACAGTTCCCTGGCCGTCAAGGCGTAAAAGCTCTCCGATCTCGGCCTCCACCGGTACCCCAAAGCACCTTGCCACCTTTAATACCTCATTGGTCATAGCCGCATTTTCCTCTGCAGGCTTTGTAGAGCCGTCGATCATTAAAGAAGTAAATCCCAGCTTTAATGCCTCCATGCAGATATCAAAATCAGCGCCATGATCCAGATGAATGGACACGGGAACGGAAACCTTGTCCGCACACCATTTGCATACCTGTACAAACCAGTCGTGGCCGGAATAAGCCCCTGTGGATACGTAATGGGCAAGTATGATGGGAGACTTCATTTCCTCCGCCGCCCGGCAGGCAGCCCATATGATGTCATAATTTCCTCCCTGTGTATTGAGAGCCGGGATGGCATATCCTGACTTTGCCGCTTTCATTAAATTCTCTTTGTTCGTTACAAGCATGTTTTTTCTCCTTTTTTATCCTTTTACAGCACCCGCTACCAGGCCCTTGACCATATATCTCTGAAAGAAGAAGAATATCACTACCATAGGGATGGTGCCCACAATGGAAATGGTGTTGATCAGGGACCAGTCATAGGAAAGCTCGCCTAAATAGCGGAGTGCCACACCCGCCGACAGAGTCCGCAGGGAATCTGTCTGAATCAGGGTGGAAGCATGCAGATAATCATCCCAGGAAAGCAGGAATGCATAAATGCCCACTGCCAGCATCCCCGGCTTTACAAGAGGGACAACGACCCTGAAAAGGGTCCCGAATCTGCCTGCTCCATCCACTCTGGCCGCTTCCTCCAGCTCCTTGGGAATCCCGTCATAGAAGCTGGACATGAGCATGATTGTAAAGGGGAGCATTCCCGCCGTAACAGCCAGAATCAGCCCCGGGTGCGTATTTATCAGTTTAACATCCCCAAGGATTTTATAAAGGGAAATCAAACGGCTAACCACAGGAAACATCTGTGCGGAAGTAAATGCAGCCACGATCCATTTGTTCCATTTAAACTGGAATCTGGATAAGGCATAGCCGGAAATGACCGCCATAAAGCTGGTGATAAGCGCGGCGCTTCCTGCCACAATAAAGTTGTTTTTATAATAAGTAAAAAAGTCATTATCAACAGTAAATAAATTAATGTAACTTTGAACCGTAGGGTTCCTCACCAGAAAAGTGGGAGGAAATTTATATGCCTCCATATTGGTTTTAAAGGATGTGATCAGAACCCATAAGAGGGGGAACAGTAAAAACAAAAGGATGAGGCCTAAAACCACATACTTCAGAATGTTATTTAAGATACGGTTTCGTTTCATATTCTGCCTCCTCCTTACATGTCATCTGCCCGAAAGATGCGGTTATAAATAAATACCACCACAATCATCAGAAGCATCCATACCGTAGTGACCGCTGCACCGGAACCAAAGTTGTTGGAAACAAAGGCTTCCCGGTAGCTTAATATGGCCATGGTGGTGGTGGAGTTATTTGGTCCGCCTCCTGTCATGGTCCAGAATAAGGGGAACTGCTTGAAGTTCTCAATAATGGACATGGAAACCGTGACCTTGATCACACTCTTCATGTAAGGCAGCACAATGTTAAAAAATCTTTGAACCCCGTTTGCCCCGTCAATTTTTGCCGCCTCCAGAATCTCCTCAGGCACATTGGCCAAGCCTGCCAAAAGGAGGAGAGCCGCAAGGGGGATCTGTTTCCACAAGGCGGCTGCGGATACGCCCAGCATAGCCGTGGCCGGATTATTTAAAACGGCCAGATCCGTTACTCTTCCCCCGGTCAATATTCCTGCAAAATACTTTACCAGACCATACTGGGGCTGGAACATCCACAGCCATATAAGACCTGATATGAGGGTGGGCACCACCCAGGGCACCATCATGATGCTGCGGATAAGGCGGGAAAATTTTATATTGCTGTTTAAAATCAGGGCCAGGGCCATTCCCAGCACAAACTGGGCAGCAACTACGCCAAATACAAACAACAGGGTATTAGTCATGGAAGGAACCAGCTTTCCGTTGGAAAAAAGCTTCGTATAGTTGGCAAAATCATTCCACATTCCCGGTTTTCCCGAAATAATATTCTTTACCTTATAATCAAAAAAGCTTCTGTAAATGGAATCCGCCACCGGAATCAATATGAACGCTACGGTTGTAATAATGGCCGGAAGCAGCAATCCAAAAGCAAATATCCTGTCTCCCGTCTGAGTCTTAACATACGACCTCTTAAATGCCTTCTCCTTCAAGGTTTTTTCCCCACTTTCTATTTATTCTCTCCGTAAACATTGATTCCAGGCCCCAGTACTCCGGCCATACGGCTCTGTCCCCCGCCCATAACCGGTTCTCTTGAACCGTCGATTCTTGGATCTGCATACTGAAGAAACCACAATTCCATCTGTTTTTTCATCCGGCCCATCACTTCCATGCAGCCCTCATCCTGAATCCGGTTACATGTCTCTTCCGGATCTGATTCCAGATCATAGAATTCATCAGGACCGTATGGATACCTGTGGATCAGCTTATACCGTCTGTCCCGTATCATCCGGGCCGGGCCGTATTCGTCAAACACCACCACAGGACTTTCCTCTTTTCCTTCTGTCCCCATAAGGTCATTGAAAAAGCTTTTTCCCGGCAGCTTATCCCCTTCCTCATTCCCAAGGCCCAGATACTCCAAAAGAGTGGGCATGAAATCATAGCCGCTGCACATGGCATGGCAGACCCGGTTTCCCGGAATATGATCCTTATGGCTTACAAGGAAAGGAACCTTCACGGAAGAATCGTAAAAATTCAGGGGAAACGTTCCATTTCCCTTTCCCCATATCCCGTGATGGCCGCAGTTAAAG
Source organism: Lacrimispora brassicae (assembly GCF_054772055.1). NCBI lineage: Bacteria > Bacillati > Bacillota > Clostridia > Lachnospirales > Lachnospiraceae > Lacrimispora > Lacrimispora brassicae. The sequence goes on from NZ_BRYH01000037.1 coordinate 43,731, forward strand.
CCATTGTCGCTGGTAAAAATGATCATGGTATCCTCTGACAGCCGTTCTTCTTCCAGCTTCTTAAGGATCCGTCCCACATTGTAATCCATGGCAGTGACCGCCCCATAATATCCGATCAGGCATTCCCTGGAATTTTGATACCCGTCAAGCACCTCTGTCTTAGCCCAGGGATGGGGATCGGGCTGAGGGCAGGTTTCAAATGGGCAATCCTCATAAAGCTTTGTGTATTCCTCCGGATGGCTGTTGATCCAGGGGGAATGAGGGGCAGTATAGTGGACGCTTAAATAAAAGGGAGTTTCCCTGTTTTTTTCCCGGTCAATAAAGGCCAGGGCTTCATCCGTGATCACATCTGTAACATACCCCTTCTCATACACAGGCTCCCCCTCCCGGAACATGGGAGCATTATAATAAGGCCCTCCGCCCTTTTGATGGGAATACCAGTGGGAAAAACCTTTCTGAGGCTTTCTTCCATCCCCTAAATGCCACTTCCCGCTTAACCCGCAGGTATATCCGCTTTCCGCCAGAACATCCGTATACCCCCGGTATTCCTTCAGATATTCAATGGCCTCCTGCCCGCAGCCTCCGTTGCCTCCGCTTAAATAGTCATGGATGCCGTGCTGGGAGGGAATCCTTCCTGTCAGAAGAGAGGCCCTGGCAGGAGAACAGACCGGGGAGGTACAGAAAAAGTTATCAAAACGGACGCCGCCTTGAGCCAGCCGGTCCAAATTTGGAGTCCTGATCTCCTGATTTCCATAGCAGCCCAGGGACCAGATCCCCTGGTCATCTGTTAAAATAAATACAATGTTCGGTCTTTTTCCTGCCATCTTCTCTCCTTTTATCAAATCACGGTCTTTCCCTTATGGAACCAGGGGCTGCACTGAATTCTGGAAGTTTTTCAGGGCAGTGTCCACATCTTCTCCTCCAACCGTCACCGCCTGGGCCAATGCGCACAGCTCTAAGTTAAAATCAGATAAGGTGGGGAACATGAGTACAGGTTCCGCTTTTTCCACTGAATTTCCCGCTCCGTTTAAAATCGGGCTGTTCTTTACGGCTTCCATATCCTTCATAGCGTTTTTCGCCGGAAGGGCCGGGGCGATGTTGGCAATATAGTCATTTAAAATTTCCGGAGTGATCACGTACTGGACGAAATCTTTTACCGCCTCCATGTGCTCTGGTCCGTTGTCAACGGCCACAAAGCAATGGGACTGCAAAGTGGAGGCCCCATCCCCGCTTCCGCCCTTTAAAGGCTCTGATGCTGCCGCGAAATTCACCACCTCCGGGTTGATGGACCTGGCGCCGTTAAAGCCCCATGAATTGTCGTAATACATGGCAAGCTGGCCCAGGGCAAATAAATTCCTCAAATCCTTTGGCTTTGCATTCTGAGGATTATAGCCTTTTTCATCAAGGAGCTTTAACATTCCAAGGGCTTCCTTAAGGCCTTGGTTTTCCACATCCAGCTTTCCGCTTTCGTCAAAGACATGGCCTCCGAAGTTTGCGGCAAAGGCCTGAATGGAAGATCCGATGACAATTACCGATGCGGTTGGCTGGCCGAAGGCATACACCTTATTTCCGTCGTCCGTGGTAAGCCCGGACAGCTTTTCTGCCATGGAAAGCATTTCCTCATAAGTCTTAGGCGGCTTATTGGGATCTAGGCCGGCCTTTTCAAATAAGTTCTTGTTGTAGAACAAAAGGGAAGGGGATACGTAAAGGGGGGCCCCGTAAACCTCTCCGTCCACCTTATGGGCCTCCAGAATATTGGGATAGTAATCCTTTAAAAAGTCTTCATCCAGAACATCCTTCATAGGTGCTGCAAGACCTGCATCCACCAACGCAGGAATCCAGATCATCTCACTGAAAACACAGTCCACCCGGTCTCCGCCCCCGGCCATGTTAATGACCTGGTTTAGGATTTCCCCGTATGGAGCCGTGACCCATTCAATGGTCACATTGGGATACTTGGCTTCAAAGCCTTCCTTCACGTTTTTCCAAAACTCATCATACCCCTTTTCCAGCACTGCATAATTGGCAATCTTTAAGGTGATGGGCTCCTTGCTTCCCCCATCAGGGGCCTTTGTTTCCGTCCCCGCCTTTGCCTCTGTTTTTGTCTCCCCGCCTGATGTGACCGCGTCTGTCTTTCCCCCGCCGGAGCAACCGGTTGTGAGCGCCATCATGCCGGCCAGTGCCAATGCTGCCAGTTTTCTTTTTTTCATAAAATACCCTCTCTTTCTTTCAGACTCTTCTAGTTCTATGAAAACCAGATTTTTCAGGGCGGCATTTTCCCCGTATTCCCCGATACACTCGTGTGTATACCGCCTGGAAAAACCTGGGTTTTTCCGTAAAATATAAGATTTACGTGCTTTCCCTTACGATCAGCTTTGTTTCAAACTTCCCATTCTCCGGCTGCTTTCCTCCGATCATCTGGACCATCATATTGATGACTGTCTCACTTATGGCCTCCCGCTGCATTTCCAGGGTCGTAAGCCTTGGAAAACAAAACCTGCTGATGCTGGAATTATCAAATCCCACCACTCCCAAATCCTGAGGAACATTCTTTCCCCAGCCTATCGCAGCGTACATGGCGATGCAGGCAACCATATCATTCCGTCCCACGATCCCGTCCGTTTCCTTATGCTTCTTTAAGTAACCTACAACAGCCTCTGCCAGCTCCTCTTCCGAGTGACAGCCTGCAATGACCGTATCTTCTCCTGCCTGAAGCCCGCTTTCCCTCATCTCATCAAGGTATCCGCTGAGACGAAGATCTGTAGGCCCGCTTACATTTCCCTTTTTGCTGATGCGGTCAATGTAAATAATGTGCTTCCTTCCCTTTTCCACCAGATGGCTGACCGCCATTCTGGCTCCCGGATAAAGCCCGGAAGCAAGGGTCGCCACATTCCCAGGAAGCCTGCCATGGGTTCTGTGCTCAAACAGCAGAACCGGTATTCCCGCCTTGCTGAAGGACTCCACATACTCCATGGGAAAGCTGATGGAACTGATGATGATGCCGTCATACTGGCGGCTGATGACCTGAGAGACAAATTCCGGCGTATTCCGGTTGGCACACAGGGAAATCAGGAATCCGGCTTCATAGGCGTACTTGTCCATCTCGCTGACGATCCGGCTGAAATACTCGTTGGTGATCTGATCCGCAATAAAAAGAAGCTGATTGCTTCGTTTGCCCTTTAAGGCCCTGGCCACATTGTTGGGCCTGTAGTGAAGGGCTGCAATAGCTTCCTCTACCCTCTGCCTTTTTTCCTTCGCCACATAGCGGTTGTTATTGATCACGTAGGATACAATCGTCTCGCTGACTCCTGCCGCCTTGGCCACATCCGATCTTGTCACCCGTTCGCCGTTCTGACCCATTGTCCTGTCTCCTTACTATAAACTCGTATGTATATTTTTCATTATACCCGGCCGGTACAAATGGTGTCAACGGTTATTTCCAGGTTACATCTCAATGACGGGAATTCCAAGCAGAGCGCATACCTGCTTCATTGCTTCCGCCACATCCTCCCATACAATGCTGTAATGGTGGGGGATTCCCTCTGCTATGATTCCCTCTATAACCTCCCTCACAGGGCGTTTCAACCTTATATTTGCCATGATTCCCTTTGTATAACGGTCCATGGGCACCGCCTCTCCTCTCATGAGAAACAGCTTATAACCTCCCTCAAGGTTGCAGAATCTTGCTATGGTCACTTCTCCGGGCTTTAAGGCTCCGTAAAATGCGGTGCCCTGTCCGGCCAGGGGATGGTTTCTGATCTGAACCTGATAATCCGTATTGCACAAGGATGGAGCTGCGTTTCCGCAATGCCAGAAGGTGATCACATTTTCCTTTTCATCAATATTGATTAAGTCTGTAATAAAGCTGGGCTTTCCCGTAAGATAGTATTCCGTCATCTGAGCCAGCTCTGCATCAACATCTCCCTCGCAGCCGATGTTGATCCCCTCATCTGCCAGGCGTCCAAGGACTGCGCAGGGCGTTGTATTGAGATTTCCCATTTCAGGCCAGCATTTGATGGCGGCAAAATCATATTTCTGCTCTTTCATGACCTCCTTAAGAGCCAGATACAGCCTGGAATGGTTCTCCAAGTGGCCCTCAGGTAACTGGGACGTATCATATTGGGAGGAAATTTTCTCCATATCAGCCTTCCATTGCTCCTCAGGTATCCCTTCCATCCGGTCAAACACTACCTTTAAATCCGTCTCTTCCATCTTGACCCCAAAGGTCCTGCGGATCAGGCTTTCATCAAAGCTGCAGTTATAAAAGGCCGTTGGCCGGTATCCTAAAAGCCCCAGACTGGTATGCCTTAAGGCCTTGACCACGCCATAGGCCAGAATCAGATTCCTGACCTTTTCCCATGCCCTTTCATCCTCCAGGCTTCCGTATGCGGTATGATAGGAGGCCCCCAGTTTCCTGATGGCAGCCGCGTTCATGGTCATGGAACAGAGTGCATTGGAATAAAGCCTGTCATCCTTTTCAAAGGAGATCTCATAGGGTGCCCATAAAATAAGAGGTACCTTCACCATCTCCGCCAGATAGGAGGCCACGTCATCCCCTGTAAATGCCCCATAAACCAGCACAATCACATCCACATCCTGTTCTTTAAACTCCTTTGTAACCTGTTCTACGGTTTCCCGGCTGCAGCCTAAGACAGAAGCCTTAACGATCCGGGCCATAGGCAGATTTTCAGCCAGCCAATCCCCATATTCCCGGTTTCTCTGTTCCGGAACCTCCCTGGGCCACCTGCCGGAATAGGTGGTGACAAACCCTACATTCAGTTTTGTTTTCATCTTTCCCCTCCAATACTCCGCAATACTGCACAATACTTCCAAATGTAAACTCGTGTGTATAATATGTTTTTACCATATTATAATAACTTTGTCAATATACCCCCTTACACTTTTTTATGTTTCTACAGCAAAGCCACAATTCCGGCAACTGCCATAATCCCATACACGCAAAAGCTCATGGTCCTCCGGTCGATCCTCATTACCAGCCTGCTGCCCCAGGCGCTTCCAATCAGGATCGTCCCGATCCCAATGCCCATATAGGGAAGTAAGTCCCCTGTTAAAAATCCGTTGGAGATCCTGGCGATGATGTTAAAAACCACGGTAATGGAGAAAAACGCATTCAACGTTCCCAAATATTCTTCCTTTGTTTCCGTAACCGCCAGATAATAAAGACTCACAGGCGGCCCGCTGATACCAAAAAAACCGCCGCATATCCCGGCCGCAAATCCGCAGGCCGCTCCCATTGGAGGCGACGGCTTTACCCTTGCTTTCCCTGAAAAAAAGAAAAAATAAAGAGACAGGCCTATGAGAAACAGGCCAAAGATTTCCTTTCGTTTCCCCCCGTCAAAGTATGTGGACCAGTGAATGGCAGCCGTACTGGCTGCCAGATAGACCACGGCCGGAAGGAGGAGAGGCTTTAGCCTTACCCACCTCCGGTACCGCCAGAACATGGAAAAGGACAGCACCATGGTGATCACATCGCTTAAGGCAGGAGCCGCATTCATAGACAGGATGAAAGGAAGAAAAATCATGATAATAATAGCCCCTCCAAAGCCTGTGACAGCCTGGGCAAAACCTCCAAGTAAGGAGGACAAAGCTACAACCAATATTCGTTCCATCAGATCTCCTTTCCTGATCAAGGGCCGTAAAAAGGGCTGTAGCGGACCATATTCGCAACAGCACCCACAGCTTACATAAACTGATAAATATTATACAGATTGATCCCAATGATGAATACCATCAAGACCAGGAACAGTTTATCTACTACCTTCTCCTGGATCCTTTTATTAATGGCCCGGCCGCTCATTCCCCCCAGGATCCCTCCTGCCACCATAAGGGCCAGCAGCCAGAAGGAGAATTCCGGAACTGTTTTCGTTACCAGAGAGTTCATAATCCCTGTGATCTGGGAAAACAGGATGATGTACAGGGAATTCTGGGCAGCCGTTTTCGTATCCATGGAAAAAAAGAAAAACAGCACCACCAGATTGATGGGGCCTCCTCCGATTCCCAAAAACGAAGATAATATCCCAAGCACCAGCCCGATCACCCCGCAGATCACAGGGTTAGTTACATGATAGGTATGGATCTTGTCCTTTTTTATGGTGTAGATCAGCGTTCCCAGAGTAATCACCAGAAGACAGGCCGCCTGGACGGCTCCTACGGTATCCTTGTCTGCAAACAGAGAGGAAACGGCCTGGAACATGGACTTTCCCACAACTCCGCCCAGGGCCGCCCCTATGGCAAGAGGAGTCCCGGTTTTCATATCCACCAGGGACTCCCCGCTGATTTTTCCCTTGATCACGGAATAGCAGGTCATTGCAAGCACGGTAGATCCAGACAGGAAGCTTATGGCGGATACGCTGAGCACACCAAATGCGTCCAGTGTAGGCTTTATGATAACGCCTCCGCCAATCCCGCAGATAGCCCCTGCAATGGAAGCCCCAAAGCTGATCAATAGAAACAATATGTACAAATAACCGCTCATTTTTTCAAGTTCCCTTCCTCGCCCGCATCAGCGGCATTCTCTTCCCTGTACAAATGTCTTAAGGACATTGCATTCTTCATCAAGCACCACCAGGTTGGCTTCTTTTCCCACTAAAATGGAACCCATCCGGTCATAAACGCCTACCAGCCTTGCCGGATTTTCCGTGAAAATCCCAAGGACCTCGTTAAGAGGCCTTCCTGTATATTCCAGAATATTCTTCAAAGCCATTCCCGTGGTCAAGGTGCTTCCCGCACGGCTTCCGCCTAAAGCCAGCCTTGCATCTCCATGCTCTACCACCACATCATTCACTCCCAGCTTATAATTCCCGTCAGGAAGCCCTGCTGCCATAATGGAGTCCGTAACGGCCACCACCCGGTCCAGGCCCTTGGTTTTGATGATCAGCCGGACCGTTCCCGGATGGAGATGGCGTCCGTCACAGATGATCTCACAGAATACATCGTCAGACTCCAACACAGAGCCCCAGATGGCCGGGAAATGCTGGTGCAGAAGCTTCATGGCGTTTCCCGTGTGGGTAGCCCCCAGGGCTCCTGCCTGAATGGCCTCATTGGCCGTATCATAATCAGCGCCTGAGTGGCCGATGGCCACCTGGATGCCAAGCTTCCTTAATTCCGGGATCATGGAAATATTGCCCTCTACCTCAGGAGACAATGTGATATATCTGATATCACCCTCTGCCGCTTTCTGGTATTCCCTTATAAGCTCTAAGTCCCCCTTCCGCAGCAAATGCTCAGGCATGGCTCCCTTATATTCCGGAGAAAGGAACGGGCCTTCTAAGTGGAGTCCTATAAGCTCCGCTCCCTGATGCTTCTGTTTTTTCCATTTTTTATATTCATCAATGCACCAGAGGGTCTGCTCCCTTGTATCCGTAAGCACCGACCCCAGCCAAGCCGTGGTTCCCTGGGCGGCAAAAAAGCGGCAGACCGTTTCATAATCCTCCGCTGTCGCCGTGTTCACGTCCACCCCTGCAGCTCCATGAGTGTGAATATCAATAAAACCAGGAACCACCAGCTTTCCTTTCATATCATAAACAACGGCGCCTTCCTCTTTCTGGTTTTCCCCTGTTTCCCGTATCACTCCATCCTCGGTCAGCAAGTCCCCAAGAACAAAGCCGCCGTTCTGGTAAAACCGCCCGTTTCTGAATAACGTTTTCATCAAAATTCTCCTTTCTTCCGCTTCAGACCGCCGTCTTTTTCGCATATTCTGTTTTCATCATATCATAATTCGCGAAAAGATTCCATTTTATTTAACCAAACGTTTGCTACTCAAATAAGTGGGATAAGTTCAGTTCCCTGATAATGGAGACGATCTCCTTTGACCTGCTGCACCCGAATTTCCTCAAAAGGCTTTTTATCTGGGTCTTGACGGTTATGACCTCCACACAGCGGATTCCTGCAATTTCCTTTACCTTCCTGTCCTCCAGAAGGAGCTTCACCAGCTCCCGTTCCGCTGCGGTCAGTTGGGAAACATTATTAATGAAATACAGCAGGCTCCGCTCCGAACGCTGCAGCCTTTTGTATTCGTTCATAATGGTTTTCTGTATCCTCGCTTCCATTACCGGCTTTCCCATATGGGCATTTTTTACATGTTGGATTACATGTTCCACTGGTCCGCCCTTCACAACATAATCCACGGCCCCGGTTCCCATGGCAGTAATGATGATTTCCTCTGTCTCGTGAACCGTCAGATAGATGATCTTCTGGTCATGCTTTACATCCCGGATGCGTTCGGCAGCCAGGATCCCGGCATTCATGGTTTCCATCTCAATGTCCATTAAAATCACGTCCGCATCCATCTCCAGGGCCATTTCCACGATTTCCCTTCCTGTGGAAGCGCAGCCTATTACCTTTATCTCCTCATCCCTTTCCAGTTGATTTTTCAAATCCTCACAAAGTATGGTAAAGTCCTCTGCGATCAGCACCTTTATCATCTTATTCCAATTCCCCTTCCTTACTCCGCCTGGCTATTGCATTTGGGGATAGCGACAAAAAAGGTCGTCCCCTCTCCCTCCGTGCTCTCCAGCTTCAGCATTCCAAAGTGGTTCTTTACGATCTGTCTCACATAATACAGTCCCAGGCCCCAGTTATTATTGGTGTTTTTACTGGTATAAAACGGATCAAATATCTTTTTCTGGACCTGCCTGGACATTCCTTTTCCGTTATCCCTGATTTCAAAGGTCACATACAGGCGCTCATGCTGCACCTTAATGCTTAAGCTCTTTTCCTGCCTGCCGGATTCTAAAATGCTTTCATACCCATTGATCGCCAGGTTATACAGGGCTTCGCTTAAATGAACGGCATCTGCCAGGATCAGCGTCCTTGCTTCGATTACCGTTTCCACCGCTGCATCCGGATATTTCTCATGAAAGCGTTCCAGAACCCTGCGGACCACCTCTGACGTTTCCGTGGGAACCAGGGTCATATAATTGGACTTAATGCTCTTATATAATTCCTCCATGCGGCTTATCATATTCTGATTGATGGTTTCAAGCATACAGGCGTATTCCAGAAGCTTCTCTTTATCAGAATCCTCCTTTTGAAGCTCCTCCCCCAGCCTTTCCTGGATGACCCGGTTGGACAGAAGCTGGTTTTTCATGCCATGGACAAATACGGAAAGACCTTTGCTGGCCATGTCCATTTTCTTCTGTATGATCACATCTCCCCTGGTCTCCTCATGCTCCATAACAGAATAGGATTTAAGGCTTAAAAATCCCATAATTCCAAACAGGGTGGTAAGCACTGACAGCACCATCCACCGGCTGACGGCTCCCCTTGCCGATGTGGAATAAAGAAGCCCGCCATAGCGCATATACTCTGCGGAATACATCTGGTATACCTGGATGGGATCCTGACGGAAATAAAAGCAGTACATGACCCCCATGGAAATCAGAAACACCATAATATAGCGGAACTGCCTTTTACAGTAAGGGATGGTAATGCTTTTGTATTCATAAAGCAGCAGCCACAGTGCCGCCATCAGATAGCAGGCGATCCACAAAATCGTAAAATTGATAGCCAGAAACTGCAGCCATTTCCCCCATTTTGCCAGTCCCAAAAACAGGGAGGGATAGTAAAGGATCAGGGTCATACAGGGCAGTACCATAATCAGGATATGCCTGGATTTGCTCCGCAGGATCCAGGGAATCATGGAATAATCAAAGGCCAGCATAAGCAGAAATCCCGGGAACAGGGTTCTTCCCATAGCGATCATATACCCCAGCTTCCTTAAGGGAAATATCATATAGGACAGCCTCCTTTGAACCCTGAGATCAAAAAACAGGAAAAACTTCTGCCCGGTCTGCAGTCCTCCTGTCTTTGACAGGTAAATGATAATTCCGATAAACATGCAGACAAAGCTGACACAAAGTCCCAGCATCAGCCTGGTCTGTTTATCCCTTCTAAGGAAAAAAATCGCTATAGAGGAGGATAAAATAAAGAACAAAACAACAAACAGCATGATCTTTCCTCCTAATGGTTCTTAATCTTTAAGCGCCGCAAATGGAGGTGTCCTCTTAATTCCGGATACCTCCATTTAAAATCATAGATCTATATTATTAGAATAAACTTCATATTCTAATAATCTGATAAGCTATATTATTTGTGGTTTTCGTCATATGCTTCCTGCATGATATCAAAAAGAACATATTTGTCTACATCTACCGGCTGGCTCAGACGGCCTGCATCTAAGAATACCTTCTGCTGGTTCTCGTAATAGGATTTAAGAGTTCCGTCTCCCAGGGCCTTTCCCATGAATTCCCCTGTCAGCCAGTTTCCTTCTTCCGTGGAGGCCAGCATGGTGGCTTCGTCAACCTCACACTGTTTTGCTACCAGCTTTGCTATTTCATCAATATTCTCTGCCCGGTAATCCCCGGCTTTTTGAAGGGCTCTTGCAAAGCGTACCAGAACATCCCGGTTGGAATCAACAAATTTCTGTGTGGTGATAAAGCTGGAAGGGAATGTGACCTGATCCAGAAAATCCTGATTATTGGCCAGAGTGATCCCGTTGTCTCCAAGGGCTTTCATGATGGTTCCGGTTCCCGGAGACCAGGTGGCACATGCATCAACATTTCCGCTGATTACAGCGGATACGGTGCCGTTGGCATCCATTTCCACCAGCTCCACGTCCTCCATTGTCATTCCCTTAGACTTAAGAGCCAGGTCTAAAATGATTTCTGCAGATGTTCCGCTGGTAACAGCTACTCTCTTGCCCTTTAAATCCTCAATGGTGCTGATCCCTTTTGACTTGTTGCCTATGACGGCATCGGCCAGGCTGGTACAGTCGATCTGGAAGATCAACGCTTCCCCTGATGCGCAGAGCGCATGGGCCCCGTGTCCTATCTGGGAAATGTCAATATCTCCGGAAGCCATGGCCGCGATTTCGGCAGGCCCTCCCTGGAATTCCACCATCTCCACTTCCAGGCCCATTTCTTTAAAATAGCCTTTATCCCTTGCCGTAACAGCCAGAGAAGCGCTTCCCATGTTGGGCATATAGGCGACCCGGAGCTTTTTGATCTCAGAAGCCTTTGTTTCTGCTGCCTTTGTTTCCTCTGCCTTTGTTTCCTCCCCTTTCGTCTCCTCTGCCTTTGTCTCCGCCGCCGTTGTTCCAGGCGTCTGTGCTTTGCCTGAACATGCGGTCAGAACTGCTGCTGCCATTGCCATCCCCATAAGTAACGAAATCTTTTTTTTCACTCTTTTCTCCTCCTATTTCCTGATTTCTAAGTATTCCTGATACACTTGGGACCATATATAATTTTTTAATTCTAAAAACTCCGGCATCATCTTTGTTTCCTGGGTTCTGGGATATGGGATCCCAATATCCACAATCTCCTTAATCCGTCCTGGCCTGGCACTCATAATAATAACCTTTTGGGCCAGAATAATGGCTTCGTCCACATCATGGGTGATGAAAAAGCAGGTTTTACGTTCCTTCTCCCATGTGGCTAAAAGCTCTGACTGAAGCTGGGTCCTGGTTTGGGCATCCAGGGCTCCAAAAGGCTCATCCATGAGAAGCACCTGAGGATTTACCGCATAGGCTCTGGCTATGGCAACCCTCTGCTTCATACCGCCGGACAGTTCCTTTGGATAGGAACCTGCAAAGGGTTCTAAATCCACCATTCGTAAATATTTCATGGCCTCTTCCCTGGCCTGCGCCCCCTTGATCCCCTTAAGCTTTAAGCCGAATTCCACATTTTTTAATACCGTAAGCCAGGGAAATAAGGCGTACTGCTGAAACACCACTCCCCGCTCCGGACCCGGACCCTCCACCGCCTTGCCGTCTACGTATACGCTTCCCGACGTGGGCTCCAAAAGCCCGGCAATGATGTTAAGCAGAGTGGACTTTCCGCAGCCTGACGGACCTACCACGCAGATGAATTCATTTTCCTTAATATCAAGGCTGACTCCGTTTAAAGCCGTCATCTCTCCCTTGCGGGTATTATAGGTCTTTACCACCTGATCGATTTTTACCTTTACTGCTGCATTGTCTCCTGCCATCCGGTCAACTTCCTTTCCAAGTATCGTACAATCTGTTCAAAGGTAAGGCCAATGATGCCTATGATCAGAATTCCCATGAGTACGGTTGCCATATCGTAATAACCCTGGGCTTTCTGGATCATCATTCCCAGTCCCTTAGATGCCCCTGTCAGCTCCGCTGCCACCAGAGTGGTCAAAGAAGCGGAAAGCCCCAGCCTGGCACCTACCAGAATAAAGGGCGTGGAAGCCGGTATGACCACCTGGAAGAATATATCCCGGTCATTCGCCCCCAGTACCTTTGCCGCCTTGATCAATGTCACATCCACATTGCAGACGCCCTGGTAAATGGTGACCACCAGTACGAGAAACGAAGCGATAAAAATTACGATGATCTTTGCCTTTTCTCCCACTCCTGCTCCTGCAATGACAAGGGGGATATAGGCCAGGGGCGGAATATTTCTCACAAACTGGATCCAGGGTGCCACCAGGTTCCGAAACGGTGCGTACCAACCCATGAGAAATGCAATAGGAATCGATGCGATGAAGCCGCAGAGAAAACCTGCGATCACCCGGAAGAGGCTGATGGTAATATGGGGCCACAGGGTTCCGTCCTGAAGCTTTCCCACAAGTTTGGATACTACCTCCCAGGGCTTTGCAAAGATGACTCCGCCTGCATCCGTAGATGCGATAAAGACCCACAGCAGAAATGCCGCCAGGACCGACAGCAGCATCCACAGCTTTACAGGAACGCGGTTTAACATACTGTTCTTTTTTTTACTGCTCATGCTTACCATTTCCCTCTCTGTTTTTCATAGTGTTTTAATATGTGTAGTTTACACCTAAAAAAGAGGTCTGGGGAGGGGGATTTTTTATCATACCTTTTTTCCCAGGGCGGCAAACATGCTCCTCTTATATTCCTCCACTCCTTCCTGGTCAAAGGGATTGATGTTCCTCATGATTCCTGACACTGCGCATGCCATCATAAAATAGTAAAACAATTCTCCAAAGGTCTCCTCTGAAATGTCTTTTGTCAGGAAACGGATACAGGGTACTCCGCCCCTCCAATGGGCGTTTAAGGTGGCCTCCTCAGCCGCCTTGTTCATCTGGTCAAAATCCATTCCATCCAGATAATCGAATCCGTCCCCAAATTCCGGATCAGGCTCAATCACTGCCTTTGCGCCGGGATCTTCTGCCGATACAAATGTTTCTATCAGGCTGCGTCTTCCCTCCTGCATATACTGGCCCATGGAGTGCAAGTCCTCCGAGTAAATTGCTGAGGAAGGAAATATCCCTTTTTTCTCCTTTCCCTCGCTTTCTCCAAAAAGCTGCACCCACCATTTTGTCAGATAAGAATACTTAGGCTCAAAGGACACCAGCATCTCAATGTCATATCCCTTTTCATATAACAGGTTTCTGACCGCCCCATAAATTGCCGCCGGGTTGGAAGACGGATTGGCCCGGCAGTCCTCAGCGGCCCTCTCCATCCCTGCAAGGTACTTGTCTAAATCAAGCCCTGCTGCCCCAATGGGAAATAAGCACACCGGAGAGAATGCGGAATACCGCCCTCCCACTGATGAAGGAAAAGAAAGAAACAGGTAACTGTTTTCCTTTGCGATCTCCTCCAGACGGGAACCTTTTGTCCCAGTCACAATGATCCGCTTTGCCATCTCTTCCCTGTCATACCTTTTCTTCATCCACTGGCGCAGAATGCGGAAATGGCTTCCAGGCTCCAGTGTTTCAAAGTTTTTTGCTATTACATTGATATAGATGTTCCTGCCTTCCAGCCGTTTCAGCATTTTGCTGACAGAATGGGAAGACAAGGTATTCCCCATATAAAGGACCTCCGGTCCCTTCCCGTCTGCCAGAGCATCAATCATCGCCCTGGCAGCCTGGTTGGAGCCTCCTACTCCCACAAGGACAAAGAGATCTGCCTCTCTTTTGATCTCTTCTGCTTTTGCCTTTATCGCCTCCAGTTCCCCTTCTGATACACAGGGAGAGATCCAGCCCAGGACCTGGTCATGGTCTTCCATGGTTAGAAGCCTGCGTAAAGCCTTTCCGGCTTTTTCCCTGCAATCCTTAAAATCTTCTTCAATAAGAAATGTTTCCGCTTTTTTCAAATCAATGGTAACATTCATGCCTTTTCCTCCAATAGAGTAG
>NZ_BRYH01000038.1:0-15717 GCF_054772055.1 Lacrimispora brassicae
GAAAAAATAATTGATACTGCGCTTTGGAAGAAAAATGCTACGATAACTGCAAAAATATTTAATGGAGAGATATTATGGTATACTATAGAAAACCTACTGCGGGGAATGGAAAATGGGAATATGTAGGCAATGAATATGCAAAAGTACCTACGAAAAACTACTTAGAAGTGGTGAAAGTAAAATAAAGATGAAAACACATAATAAAACACTAGTTGGACTTTTTGTTTTTTTATTTATATGTATAGTTGGCATTTTTCTTGTTTGGATAAAATCCATGTATTCGGTGAAGGAATCCCCAACCTTGCAAGGAACCTATACATGTGAAAAACTTCCTTTTGCGTCTATGGTTTTTGATTTAGATGATAACTATTCATTTTATTACAACGATTATGATGAAAAGGATAAAGGAACTTATTCAAAAGGACTAGATAATGAGCATTTTATCAATAGCTCGAAATTTCATAATACCAAAATACTATATAATGGAAAAAAGAAGACGTTCACAGTTATGATAGATGGAGAAACCTATTTGTTCAAACAGATTAACAGGTTACCAATTATTAATCTTGAAACAAAATAATATACTTAAATTAAGTGTAAATGGTAAATAACTCGTCTACTTTCGTGTTCCTCGCAAAATTGAGATAATGATGTAAAGTTGAAAAAGTTTCTAACTAACTTTTCACACAGAACTCAAGGAGAAACTCCACATGGACACACGACTTGCAACCAACCAGATCCGACTCCGTGAGTGGACCAGGATCATTAAAGACCGTTGTCAAAGCGGTCTGAAGGTTGATGAATACTGTGAACAGCACCAATTATCACGCCATGCCTATTACTACTGGCTAAGAAAAGTGAAAGAAGCTGCTCTGATACATAACAGCTTTGTTAAACTGCCGGCACTCCCGGAAAAAACTGTTCCTGCAACAACTCTTGAGGATCCGAAAATACCTCTTGATAACAACTTAGTGAAAGAAGTATCCGGTCATTCTGCGTTGGTAAACACAGCGGGCACATCATCGATTCGAAGAACGGTGCAGTGGCTAGCGCTGCCTTATACAGTATTGCTGAAACAGCAAAAGCGAATAGCCTTAAGCCGTATGAGTACTTCTCTTATCTGCTTGAGCTAATGCACTATCCAAGAAATAATGTTCCGGAAGATAAACTGGCAGATTAATGCCGTGGTCAGAGGAATTGCCAGATCGTTGTAGAAAACTAAAAATACGGTAAATATACCGCCGCCCCAATCGGGCGGCGAACTTATTGACCTGGACTGGTTATTTACCATTTACACAGTAGACGAGCTTAAAATATACTCAGACGTTCAAATACTTCCTTTTGACTTTCTTTTAATGTCCAAACGTTTTTTTGTATTTTAAATTTATGTGTTTTTCCATCACTTGTCTTTATCTTAACATTATTAAAAATTAACCCTTTTTTTGTTTTGATGGTATCTATATCTTTTTTATTGATTGAGTAATCTTCTTTTATATTTAATGTATATATTCCAAGTCTTACAACCTTTATCATATCTGTATTTACAAATAGAGCAAAAGCCTTGCCCGTTAATATACCTTTTCGTATGGCGTAAGCACCTATAAACGCCCCATTACCGTCACAATATTTCTGTTTCAATTCTTCCATATATTTTGATGTCATTGATAATTTCATTAATTCACCTTCCTTAATATAAAATAAGTATAATAACTTTTGATGTAAAATGACTGTAGCTAAGAAAATTGCACGTTAGAAAATATTTGTCCTTGTTCAGAAGAGCAAATATGTTTCCAAAACGGCTTAGTGCTTATTTTGCATTTAGATTTTGTAACCTCTGTTTTAGTTTAGGGTAGATTTTATAATACAGATTTCTTCTAAGTGCATAAAAGTATACGGCAGTAATAAACAACGCAACTAAAAAAACACCCGATACGTAAATAATCCACATATTATTGAAAATGTAGCTAATAAAATTACTATCTGCTTTAAATTTTCCACTGATGTAGAGTCCAATTACCACAATCGAAAAAGGTATCGCAAACAAACCTGTAATCATATTTACCTTTTTCATTCTACGACAATTTACACGAAAGTCATTATTCTCTAAGTACTCCTCTAGCAATATACATTGTTCATCAAAAGAATCTCTTTTTTGAACGGGCAAATCCATAGTACTTATTAACTTATGCAATTCATCAAGTTCAGCACTAAGTTGAAGCGTGTGGTAGAGAATCTCTGCGTTTCCCATAAAATATAAACTCCTTTTGTGAAAGTATAAATAATTCGATATTAAATGATTTTTAAAACAAATACTCGCAAATCAGTAAATATAAATACTCAGTAGCACCGTTTTGAAGTCCTATTGCTCCGAAAGTAATTTTTAGCTACGAGTTTTCTTTGATTATAGTTATACAGTGCTTTGCCACAAATTGCAATACATTTTGTCCGATATAATTTCATCATCTCTTATTTTACAATCATAACAATCTAAATTTTCATCCAACGTCTTAATTAGCTTTTATTCCATCTATAATCACCATCCTTGATAGAAATTCTATCACTCCATCACATTACATTCAACCAACATTGGAAAGAACCTATTCATCGCTTACGGTTAATCAGGCAGAGAAGTGATGGCAGATATGAATATAGGTATGTTGCGGGTAAGAAGCCAGATGGCAAGCTAATATATAAATCTTTTTATGCTAAAACCAATAGAGAACTGAAACGTAAAATTAAGGAATATAATGAGGACAGGTCAAAATATACTGTAAAAGTGGAATCCACAACTTTCCGAGACTATGCCGAATTTTGGATAAAAACAGTAAAATATCCAATATTAAAGCCAGTATCATATGATCGACTTGAACAGACGTATAATAACTGTTTGCAATTACATAGGTTGGCTTCAGGTAGGAAATGTGACTACAGAGGATATACAGTGTATGATTAACGGTTTGTCAGCTACAAAGGCATATTCCACGGTAAAGAAGCATTATGAATTTGTAAAAGGGGTATTCCAGTATGCCTATAACTCACAGAAAATAACCTTTGATCCATGCCCTGCCGTTCAATTGCCAATTGAGCGCAACATGAAAGTAAAGACAAAAAAGACTGAAATACTTCCAGAAGACATAACTGACAAAATGTATGAATTTAATAATACATTACGGGAGAGCAATAATCAGTTCTTTAAGCATATGCCTGTCCTGCTGCTGATTTTAAACACTGGAATGAGAATTGGTGAAACTTTGGCTTTGGAGTGGAAGAATATTGATTTTGCTAAGAGGACGTTAAGGGTAAATAAAACCTTGACCAAAGCAAAAGAACGAGACAAAAGCGGTTCTGTTGTGGGAAAGCAGAAGAAGACCTAAGCAAACTCTTAGGACACGCCGATATTAATATTACATACAGCACATATATCCACGTTTTAAATGATAAGATGACAGATGTAATGTCCAGTATCTCCAAGGTTTAGTGATGGATTTTTGACCCATTATCTGACCCATTATGCGACCCATTATCTTTCAGCAAAAACCAGTAAAAGCCAGTACAAACCAGTAAAATCCAGGATACAGGAGAATTCGAGAAACGCTGATAAATACAAGAAAATCCTTATAAAATAAGGATTTTGAGAGGGTTAAAAATAGGTAAAAAAAGAATGCACCTGATAGGAATCGAACCTACGCACGCAGCTCCGGAGGCCACTGCTCTATCCACTGAGCTACAGATGCATCTTTTATATTCTACTATAGATTCTTTTAAAGTGCAATAGTATTTGTTGATTTTTGTCTGTTTTTTTGTTAGAATGGAAAGGAGATTGATTCTCCAGGAGGTCAAGCCTATATGAAGGACTTAATAGAAAAATGGAAGAAGCGTTCAAAGGAAGAGACCAGACGGCTTTTGAGATTTCTGGTATTTCCCTTGGCAGCGATTATATTGATTTTTGCCGTTGTTGTTTTCGATGAGCCTGAGCAGACAGGAAATGATCCGGCTCATGTATCGGCAGAACCAGAAGCGACTGAAAGTACAGCATCGGAGTCTGTAAAGGAAGAGATCACGCTGCAGGAAGAGGCGATACCCGCCATCCATGATCTAATGGAAGCTTATTTCAAAGCCAGAAGGACCTGCGATTTGGAAGCGCTTTCTAATGTATATGGCGGCACCTGTTCTGAAGAGACGCTGAGAGAACAGGGCGCTGAAATGGAAGAAGAAGTGAAATTTTACCAGAGTTTTGAAAACCTGGTGTGCTATACGGCACCGGGATTGGAAGACGGCGATTACGTAGTTTATGCCAGATTTGACATTAAGTTCCGTCAGGCGGAAACCCTGGCCCCAAGCCTGGTTGTATGCTATGGGAAAACAGCAGCAGATGGAAGCTGTTATCTGGTCGGGGATATCAGCGAGGAACAGTCTGAATTTATGGAGAAGGCAAACCAGTCTGAGGCCGTGCAAAGGCAGGCGAAAGAAGTAAATGACAGTCTTGAGAACGCCTTAAAATCTGACGAAAATCTTTTGGCTGTTTATCACACTCTCATGGATGAGAAGGAAGAGCCGGAGGCTGCAACGGAATCAGACAGTCCATCAAACAATACGTAAAACAGATGCTTCTCTGCGTGGCACCCTGCAGAGAAGCATTTTTGACAAAGGAGAGAGCAATTTTATGAATGTCAGGGACTTTTATTTTGATTTGCCCGAAGAGCTGATTGCCCAGGATCCCCTTGAGGACCGTTCTGCTTCCAGGCTTCTGGTATTGGATAAACATACAGGAGAGATCAGGCACAGGCATTTTCGGGACATCCTTTCCTATTTGAGGAAAGGGGACTGTCTGGTCATTAATGATACCAAGGTCATTCCTGCCAGGCTGTTTGGCGTGAAAGAGGGAACTGAGGCAAAAATAGAGATCCTTCTATTAAAGAGAAGGGAAAACGACATTTGGGAGACCCTTGTAAAACCCGGGAAAAAGGCAAAGGTGGGGACGGTGATCTCCTTTGGGGAAGGCCTGTTAAAGGGAACGGTAATCGATGTGGTGGAAGAAGGAAACCGGCTCATCCAGTTCTCCTATGAGGGGATCTTTGAAGAAATACTGGACCGCTTGGGCCAGATGCCTCTGCCGCCTTATATCACCCACCAGCTTAAGGATAAGAACCGCTATCAGACGGTTTATGCTAAGCATGAGGGATCGGCCGCCGCGCCTACGGCCGGATTGCATTTTACAAAAGAACTGTTAAAGGAAATTGAAGATATGGGAGTATCCATCGCTCATGTGACTCTTCATGTGGGGCTTGGAACCTTCCGCCCGGTAAAGGTGGACGAGATCGAGGCCCATCACATGCACTCTGAATTCTATATTGTGGAAGAGGAAGAAGCCAAAAAGGTCAATGATGCAAAGAAAAACGGCGGCCGCATTGTCTGTGTGGGAACCACAAGCTGCCGTACGGTGGAATCTGCTTCCAGATCAGATGGGATCTTACGGGCAGGAAGCGGCTGGACGGAGATCTTCATTTACCCCGGATACCGTTTTAAGCTGTTGGATTGCCTGATCACCAATTTTCACCTGCCGGAATCTACACTGGTGATGCTGGTATCCGCTCTGGCTGGGCGGGATCATGTGCTCCAGGCCTATGAAGAGGCCATTAGGGAGCGTTACCGTTTCTTTAGTTTTGGCGATGCCATGTTTCTTACGAACCTGCATGATGGACAAACATCCTGAGAATCAGAACGGGATAGCATCTTAAAATAAAATGGGGAATTCTGTTGTTAAAAAAGAGGTAGGGGTACATGCTGATGGAAGAGAAAAAAAACATGGTCGGAGGAATATCCAGAAAGACTCTGGAACGTCTTCCGATGTATCATCATTATCTGGAACGGAAATGCCGGGAAGGAACAGAGACCATATCGGCGCCGGCCATTGCGCTGGATCTTCGGCTTAATGAAGTCCAGGTGCGCAAGGATCTGGCAATGGTGGCAAAAACAGCCGGTAAGCCTAAAATGGGCTATTTTGTGAAGGACTTAATCAGAGATATGGAGGAGTTTTTGGGGTTTCACAATGCCAACCAGGCGGCTCTGGTAGGGGTAGGGTCCCTGGGGAAGGCCCTGTTGTCTTACAGAGGATTTGAGCAGTACGGAGTGGAGATCGTCCTGGCTTTTGATTCCGATGGAAGAAAGGTGAATACAAAAATAGGGGGAAAGCCGGTTTTTCCCATGGAAAAGCTGGAAAACCTTTGTGAGAGAATGAATATTCATATCGGTATCATCACAGTCCCCGCAGAATATGCCCAGGAGGTATGTAACCGCCTGGTGGACGGGGGTGTGAAGGCCATATGGAACTTCGCCCCTACCCACCTTACCGTACCGGATCATGTGCTGGTGCAGAATGAGAACATGGCCGTGTCACTTGCAGCTTTGTCCAAATATCTTTATGAGACGGACAAGGAAGAAAGGCAGTAGACAAAGGAGGAAGATGATTGAATACCGTATTGTTGCAATATGCCCTTGAGGTGGAAAAAACGGGTTCCATTACCCAGGCGGCAGCCAACCTTTACATGGACCAGCCTAATTTAAGCAAGGCCATTAAAACTCTGGAAGAGAGTCTTGGCGCGCCGATTTTTAAACGGACTTCCAAAGGTGTGGTTCCTACGGCGAGAGGAAGGATTTTTCTGGAGCATGCCAGACATGTTCTGGTTCAGATTGAGCAGATGGAGCATTTATACAAGCCGGATCTGGTGAAAGGGGTGGAATTTTCTCTTTCCATGCCAAGAGCAAGCTATTTAAGCCTTGCTTTTTCCCGGTTCATCCGAAATCTGGGCCAGGAGGAAGGGATGAACGTATGGCTGCGGGAGACAAATTCCGCGGACACCTTAAAAGATGTGGAAACCGGAGAATACAATCTGGGAATCATTCGGTATCAGTCTTCTTCAGAAGGGCACCATGTCCAGGCGGTATCTGCAAAGGGACTTCTGCTGGAACCGGTTTTCCAATACACCTTAAGGCTTCTTATGTCCGCAGACCATCCTTTGGCAGGAAAAGAGGAAATCACGGCGGAAGATCTAATGCCCTATATAGAAATTGCCCATGGTGACGGAACCGTGGACCGCCGGGAGGGCTCTGAAAAGAAAGGAAGGCTTCTGGAGCCTGCAAGACGTGTTTACGTATTTGAGCGGGGAAGCCAGTTCAACCTTTTATGGGAGGATCCCCGCACCTACATGTGGGTTTCTCCAATGCCGGAGGAGATCCTTACAAGGAGTCATCTGGTGGAACGCCAGTGCAAAAAAAGGACCGGGATGTTTCGGGATGCCCTGATTTACAGGAAAGGGTATTCTTTCACGGCCTGGGATAAAGAGTTTTTAAAAGAGCTGGAAACAGTGAAGAATATTTTTTTGCAATAGGAATGTTAAATATATATCAGTATTTATATACTGATATATATTTTTTTACCTTTGTATTCCCTGCACAGTTGAGATACAATACTCCATAGATAGAACTGAACTGGAAATTCATAAGGAGGAATTTACGATGGCTAGATTTACATTACCGAGAGACTTGTATCACGGAAAGGGCGCTTTAGAAGAGCTTAAGAATATAAAAGGCAAAAAGGCGATCGTGGTGGTCGGCGGCGGTTCCATGAAACGTTTTGGATTTCTTGACAGGGTGGAAGCCTGCTTAAAGGAAGCCGGAATGGAAGTAAAGCTGTTTGAGGGCGTAGAACCGGATCCCAGTGTGGATACGGTGATGAAGGGCGCTGAAATGATGCGGGAGTTTGAACCGGATTGGATCGTTGCGATCGGCGGAGGCTCACCCATTGATGCGGCAAAGGCAATGTGGGCATTTTATGAGTATCCGGAAACCACATTTGAGGACTTATGCATTCCATTTAACTTCCCCACATTAAGAACAAAAGCAAGATTCTGCGCGATCCCGTCTACCTCAGGTACGGCTACCGAAGTAACGGCATTCAGCGTAATTACTGATTATAAAAAAGGAGTCAAGTATCCGCTGGCAGATTTCAACATCACACCGGATATTGCCATCGTTGATCCGGATCTGGCCGAGACTATGCCTCAGAAGCTGACTGCCCATACCGGTATGGATGCAATAACTCATGCAGTCGAAGCTTACGTATCCACCCTTCATTGTGATTACACCGATCCTCTGGCGCTTCACGCAATCAAGATGGTACATAATGATTTGATCGATTCCTACAACGGAGACATGGAAGCCCGTGCCCGTATGCATAATGCCCAGTGTCTGGCTGGTATGGCATTTTCCAATGCCCTCTTAGGCATTGTTCACTCCATGGCTCATAAGACAGGGGCCGCTTATTCCGGAGGACATATTGTCCATGGCTGTGCAAATGCCATGTACTTACCGAAGGTAATTAAGTTTAATTCCAAGGTTCCCGAGGCTGCAAAGCGCTATGCAGAGATTGCCCGCTTCATCGGTCTTAAAGGAGGGGATGAAGAAGAACTGGTCGACGCATTAATTGCAGAGATCCGTTACATGAACAAAAAGCTGGATATTCCTACCTGTATTAAGGAATATGAAGGCGGAATCATTGACGAAGCAGAGTTCAATGAAAAATTAGTGTCAGTAGCTGAGCTGGCAGTAGGTGATGCATGCACCGGCTCCAATCCAAGGCCGATTACGCCTGAGGAGATGGAGAAACTGCTGACCTGTTGTTACTATGATAAAGAGGTAGATTTTTAAATAATCTCCAGTAAATGAATGCAATGTGTGCAGCAGGCGCAGAACCTTTTGGTTTTGCGCCTGCTGTGCGTGAAAAGGAATTTGACAGCAAAGTTCATCTATGATATGGTAATCGGGAAAAATGAAGAGAAAGCAAGGGATATCAGGATGAAGCAGGCGATTTTAGTTGTGAGTTTTGGGACAAGCTATCATGAAAGCAGAGTTAAAACCATAGAGGCCATTGAACAGGCCATAAAAGAAACATTTGCAGGGTATGAACTGCGCCGGGCCTTTACCAGCCGGATCATTATTGAAATATTGAAAAAGCGGGACAACATCCACATAGACAGCGTGGAGGAGGCTCTGGAAAAATTGGTTTTGGAAGGATTTCAGTATGTGATCGTACAGCCTACCCTGGTCATGGGAGGGGAAGAAAACGACACCATTCTGGCCGCTGTAAAACAGTATGAGGACCGGTTTGGCCGGCTGGCGTGCGGAAAGCCCCTGCTTTCCGAAGAAGAGGACTATAAAAGGCTTTGCAGTGTGCTGGCAGAGGATACGGAGGAATATGACAGGGAAGGAACGGAGATCTTATTCATGGGACACGGAACGGAGCATGAGGCCAATGAGTGTTATCCGCGCCTGGGGGAGGTCTTCAGGCAGAAGGGATATGGCAGGTATCATGTGGGAACCGTAGAAGGGGAGCCAGACTTTGAAGCTGCAAAGGAAGAAGTGAAAAAAACGGATTCCAGCCGAATCGTGCTGCAGCCTCTCATGATCGTTTCTGGCGACCACGCTCATAATGACATGGCAGGGGAAGACGAAGACTCCTGGAAATGCCAGTTGGAGTCTGAGGGCTATCAGGTGGTCTGCCGGTTAAAGGGTATGGGAGAACTGGAGGAAGTCCGCCAGATGTTCCTGGACCATGCAGGAGAAGCCAGAAAGAGGCTGGAGGCGATGGAATGAAAAAAGGATGGGCAGTTGGTTTGATGGCAGGTATGGCAGCGCTTTTGCTTGCGGGCTGTGAAAGAAGGGGGGAGCCGGTGACTCAATCCGGTTTTATGCTAAATACCTTTGTGACTGTAACCCTTTATGATAAAGACGATCCTGAAATTTTATCAGGTTGTCTGGATTTATGCCGGTCCTATGAAAATATTTTCAGTAAAACCATAGAGGGAAGCGAGGTTTATAAGCTGAACCACAGGACGGCCGGTGAAACGACCGCAACAGTATCTCCGGATGTGGCGGCTCTTCTTTCTAAGGGCCTTTTTTATTCCCAGGTCTCAGAAGGAGCCTTTGATATTACTGTGGAGCCCCTGTCTTCCCTGTGGAATTTCACATCTGAAAATCCAATGGTTCCTCCGGCGGAGAAGATCGAAGAGGCCAGGAAAAAGGTGGATTACCGGAATTTAAAGCTGGAGGGAAATACGGTTACTTTTTTATCGCCGGACACTTCCCTTGATTTCGGGGCCATAGCCAAGGGATATATTGCGGACAGGATGAAGGATTACCTGTTGGAAAAGGGAGTAAAGAGCGCCGTGATCAATCTGGGAGGAAATGTCCTCTGTGTGGGCCAGAAGCCTGGCGGAAAACCATTTAAAATCGGTCTTCAAAAGCCTTATGCAGACCGGAATGAGACCATAGAAACCTTGGACATCAAGGATATGTCCGTGGTGTCCTCCGGGGTATATGAGCGGAATTTTGTAAAGGATGGCGTGAACTACCACCACATTTTAAATCCAACGGACGGTTATCCTTATGAAAACGGGCTTGTGTCTGTTACCATCTTATCAAAGCTGTCCGCAGACGGAGATGCTTTGTCTACCACCTGTTTTTCCCTTGGATTGGAAAAAGGGATGGAGCTTTTAGACTCCATTGACGGGGTGTACGGAGTGTTCATCAAGTCGTATGGGGAGGTCCGTTATTCTCAGGGAGCCAGGGAGTTTCTGGCAGCAGAGCCTTAGAATCCCTTTACAATTTCCTCTCCCTATAATACAATAGAAGAAATGCAATTTTATAGGAGGAAACACCCTGTGGGTATACCTTTACACCCGATAAAGCGGGGTGGGCCCTGCCCAAAGAGCATGGGCAGAAGAAAGGAAAGTGGATGATTAGAAAAATCTGGGACAAGGTCATGAACCGGGAAGTCATTTCCTATCTGATATTTGGAGTGCTGACGACTTTGGTAAACTGGGTTGTCTATTGGTTTATGGTGAGGGCCGGCATTGACTACCGGGCTGCAACGGCGGCAGCATGGGTGGTATCCGTCCTGTTTGCCTTTATTGTAAATAAAATCTTTGTTTTTCAAAGCTATGACCTGCATCTGAGAGTGGTCAAGAAGGAGATTGTTTCATTTACCGCATGCAGAGCAGTGTCAGGCATCATGGAAATGGTTCTAATGGTGATAATGGTTTCCTGGCTCAATATGGATGAATACTTAAGCAAAATACTGGTATCCGTGGTTGTAGTGATTGCCAACTATGTGTTCAGTAAGGTTTTCATATTCCGGAAGAGATAGGAAAAACCCCTGTAAAGAGAGGTAAATGAAATGGAACACGATGACGAGATTGAGAAGATATCGAAAGAACTAGAGGATATGCTGCAAATGACATCAGGTGAAAAAGAAAATACAACAGGGGAAAAGGCCTTAAAAGCAGGAAACAAAGAGGAAAGGGAGGCTTACGGTCCCAAGAATGAACAGGAAAAGCTGGAATTTGATCTGGCTTCCGCACCCAGGATCCGCCTGGATATTCCGGTTGACGGAATGGAGGAGCTGTACGATGGGGGCATGGATTACAGCGGGAATCAGGAGCCGGTGATGGAAGAGGTTCCTGATCCGGATCTCATGGAATTTCGTGAGGAGCCGGAAGAAGACGAAGATGAGGAAGCATGGGAAATACGGCAGATAGAAGACTTTAAAGAAAAGGCATCAGAAAAGAACGAAGGAAAAGCCTCCAGCCTGGTGAGGCCTTCTGACGGACTGCTGGCAGCATTTTTTGTGCCAATGGTGATCATGATCATCATATTTGCCCAGCGGGGGATTTTTCCTTTTGGTGAGGAAAGCTTTCTGCGGACCGATATGTATCATCAGTATGCCCCGTTTTTTTCAGAGTTCCGTTATAAGCTGACCCATGGAGGCAGTCTGCTGTATAGCTGGAATATGGGGATGGGGGTGAATTTTGCCGCCCTTTATGCCTACTATCTGGCAAGTCCTTTAAACTGGCTGCTGGTTCTTTGCCCTAAAAATTACGTCATAGAGTTTATGACCTATATGATCGTATTTAAGATCGGGCTGAGCGGTCTTTCCTTTTCCTGGTATCTGCGCAGGCATAACCGTACCAGAGATTTTGGAATTGCTTTTTTTGGCATTTTCTATGCCCTGTCTGGATATATGGCGGCTTATAGCTGGAATATCATGTGGCTGGACTGCATCCTTCTCTTTCCTCTTATTATGCTGGGACTGGAGAGGCTGGTTAAGGAAAAGAAGTGCATCCTATATTGCATAACCCTGGGATTATCAATTTTATCTAATTATTACATATCTATTATGATATGTATTTTTATGGTGTTTTATTTCGTTGCCCTTCTTGTTTTAGAGGGCTGGAAATCCTGGAAAGATGTTCTGATCAATGCAGGGCTGTTTGCCTTGTTTTCTCTATTGGCAGGAGGCCTTTCTGCCGCTGTTTTACTTCCGGAAATTTATGCGCTGCAGTCCACGGCTTCCGGGGATTTTAATTTCCCCCAGACCATCAGCTCTTACTTTTCCATATTTGACATGATCGCCAGGCATCTTCCGGCGGTAGAGCCGGAGATCGGGCTGGACCACTGGCCGAACATTTACTGCGGTGTGGCAGTTCTTATGTTTTTCCTTCTTTATCTGGGCTGCCGGAAGATCAGCCAGAGGGAAAAAATCGTTATGTGCTCCATGCTGCTGTTTTTCTTTGCCAGCTTTTCCGTTAATGTGCTGAACTTTATCTGGCATGGATTCCATTATCCAAACAGCCTGCCCTGCAGACAGTCCTTTATTTACACTTTTCTCATTCTGCTGGCGTGCTATGAGGCCTATACCCACTTACACGAGATTCCCTGGAAGCATGTTGTAACAGCCTTTTTTGCATCGGTGATCTTTGTTCTCCTGGCCCAGAAGCTTATAACGGATGAGGCTTACCATTTTTCGGTATTCTATGTGGCTATATTGTTCCTTTCCATTTATGCAGGCCTTGTGGGTCTTTATCAGAAAGGGGTCAGCCGGAATGTGCTGGTGCTATTAGCCCTTGGCGTGGTTTCCCTGGAAGCTGCGGTAAATACCACGGTTACCAGCGTGACGACCACCAGCCGGACCAGCTATATAAAAGACAATAAGGCATCTTCGGAGCTGGCAGCAAGCCTGATGCCCAATACCTCCTTTTACCGGATCGAAAAAGTCACCCGCAAAACCAAGAATGACGGAGCCTGGATGAACTTCCCTACGGTCTCCCTGTTTTCTTCCACTGCCAATGCGGATCTTACGGCGTTCTTTAAAAAGCTGGGCTGCGAAAGTTCCACCAATGCTTACAGCATTACAGGAAGCACACCTTTGGTAGACGCCCTTTTTGCAGTTAAATATGCCCTGTACTCCGAGGAAACTCCGGATGACGGCGTATCTGTGCCGGTTTCATCAAAGGATGAGATGTTTTTAAAGGAAAATACCTATGCCCTGTCCCTGGGCTTTGTGGTGCCTTATGACCTTGAGAACAACTGGCAGCTAGACAGGACAAACCCGGCAGAGGTTCAGAATGATCTTTCCGTGGTATTGGGAGCCAGTCCGGTGCTTTCTGAGATTCCAAGCGAAATAAACGGAACCAGCTTTACCTTTACGCCGGAGGAAGATGGAGACTATTATGTGTATGTCAGCAATAAAAAGGTGGAAAAGGTAAATGCCCAATTAGGTGAGAAGACCAGGAACTTTGACAATGTGAGCCGGGGATATCTGCTGGAACTGGGCCATTTAAAGTCAGGGGAGAAGATTACCTTGAGAAACGATGACAATGATCAGGATCTGGTAGCAGCCGCCTACCGCTTTCTGCCTGAAGGACTGGAGTCCGTGTATAACATTTTGAACAGGAATTCCATGAAGCTTGCAAAATGGACGGATACCCAGATTCAGGGAACTGTCACGGCCGAAAAGGCGGGGCTGCTGTTTTTAAGCATTCCTTATGATAAAGGCTGGACAATTAAGGTTGACGGGAAAGCGGTGGAGCCTTATAAAGTATTTGATACGTTTTTAAGTGTGCATATGACTGCAGGAACCCATGATATTTCTCTGGAATATATGCCCCAGGGATTGAAGACAGGCGGTATCATTACGGCTGGAAGTATGGTTGTTCTGCTGACATTTGCAGGTTTATCCGCAGTTAAAAGAAAAAAGCGCAGGCCCATGCGGGTTCATGACCTAGGTTAAATGCTCCGCAGCAACATAAGGGGTATGTAACTTGTTTACGCAGCAGGATGCGGGGGATTTGACCCTTGCAGCATCTGCCGTGGCAGGAATGGCTGCATTTGTGCCCACGGCTCATTGCTTGAAGAAATAAAGGAAAGAGGAGATTTAGATTATGAAACTATGGGGCGGACGCTTCACAAAGGAAACCAATCAGTTGGTTCACAATTTTAATGCATCCATATCATTTGACCAAAAGTTCTATCATCAGGATATTGAAGGCAGCATCGCCCATGTGAAGATGCTGGCAAAGCAGGGGATTCTCAAGGAGGAAGACAGGGATAAGATCGTAAAGGGCCTTATGGAGATCAGGGAGGACTTAGAACGGGGAGACCTGGTGATAACTGCCGAGCATGAGGACATTCACTCTTTTGTGGAAGCAGTTCTCACGGAACGGATCGGGGAAGCGGGAAAGCGCCTTCACACCGGACGCAGCCGCAACGACCAGGTGGCTCTTGACATGAAGCTGTATACCAGAGATGAGATTGACGAGTTATCTTCCCTGGTAAAAGGACTTCTTAAGGAGCTTTTAAAGCTTATGGAGGAAAATCTGGACACCTATATGCCTGGGTTCACCCATTTGCAGAAAGCCCAGCCAATTACCCTGGCCCACCACATCGGCGCTTATTATGAAATGTTTGACAGGGACCGTTCCCGCCTTTATGACATCAAAAAAAGGATGAACTACTGTCCCCTTGGCTCCGGTGCTTTGGCCGGAACCACCTATCCCCTGGACAGGGAATATAGTGCAGAGCTTCTGGGATTTGACGGACCCACTCTTAACAGCATGGATTCCGTAGCCGACAGGGATTACTTAATCGAGCTTTTAAGCGCTTTGTCCACCATTGCCATGCATTTAAGCAGATTCTGTGAGGAGATCATTATCTGGAATACCAATGAATACCGTTTTGTGGAAATTGATGATTCCTACAGCACCGGAAGCAGCATCATGCCTCAGAAAAAGAACCCGGATATTGCGGAATTGATCCGGGGAAAGACCGGCAGGGTCTATGGAGCACTGGTTTCCTTACTGACCACCATGAAGGGGATCCCCCTTGCCTATAATAAGGACATGCAGGAGGATAAGGAACTGACCTTTGACGCCATTGATACGGTAAAGGGCTGTCTTGCCCTGTTTTCAGGGATGATTTCCACCATGACCTTCCGAAAGGATGTGATGGAGGCCAGCGCAAAGAACGGCTTTACCAATGCAACGGATGCGGCTGATTATCTTGTTAATCATGGGGTGGCCTTCCGGGATGCCCACGGGATCGTGGGGCAGCTTGTGCTGTTTTGTATTGAAAAGGGAATCGCCCTTGATGACATGAGCCTGGAAGAATATAAGGCCATCAGTCCGGTATTTGAAGAAGATATATATGAGGCCATCAGCTTAAAAACCTGCGTGGAAAAGAGGACAACAATCGGAGCGCCAGGTCAGGAAGCAATGAAAAAGGTTATAGAGATTTATAAGAAAAAGCTTGAAGAATAAATATGAAAAAAGCAGCAGAAGAGGAGCCCCTATGACGGAAGGACAATCATGGGGGCTCCTCTTTTTG
>NZ_BRYH01000039.1:0-523 GCF_054772055.1 Lacrimispora brassicae
GACACGAGAAACCTTGTGGGAATTCGGGGGGACCACCCCCCAAGGCTAAATACTACTTAGTGACCGATAGCGCATAGTACTGTGAAGGAAAGGTGAAAAGGACCCCGGGAGGGGAGTGAAAAAGAACCTGAAACCCTGTGTTTACAAGCTGTGGAACCACGTTTAAAGTGGAACCGCGTACTTTTTGTAGAACGGTCCGGCGAGTTACCGTTACTGGCAAGGTTAAGCACTCAAGGTGCGGAGCCGAAGGGAAACCAAGTCTTAATAGGGCGAATGAGTCAGTAAAGGTAGACCCGAAACCGGGTGATCTACCCATGTCCAGGTTG
Organism: Lacrimispora brassicae; assembly: GCF_054772055.1. Classification (NCBI taxonomy): domain Bacteria; kingdom Bacillati; phylum Bacillota; class Clostridia; order Lachnospirales; family Lachnospiraceae; genus Lacrimispora; species Lacrimispora brassicae. The sequence continues at coordinate 327 of NZ_BRYH01000039.1, forward strand.
AAGTTTCCGTAAAAGGAAATGGAGGACCGAACGCACATCCGTTGAAAAGGGTGGCGATGAGGTGTGGGTAGGGGAGAAATTCCAATCGAACCCGGAGATAGCTGGTTCTCCTCGAAATAGCTTTAGGGCTAGCCTCGTATTAGTCTGCCGGAGGTAGAGCACTGAATTTCCTAGGGGGCGTCAAAGCTTACCAAAGA
>NZ_BRYH01000040.1:0-81023 GCF_054772055.1 Lacrimispora brassicae
GACCCATTGGACTTACTGGTGATACCGGGCCTACTGGACCTATAGGACCTACTGGCGATACCGGACCTACCGGTGATACCGGGCCCATTGGACCTACTGGCGATACCGGGCCTATTGGACCTACTGGCGACACTGGGCCTATTGGACCTACTGGCGACACTGGGCCTACCGGCCCCATTGGACTTACTGGCGATACCGGACCTACTGGTCCCATCGGGCTCACTGGCGATACTGGGCCTACCGGACCTATTGGACTTACTGGCGATACTGGGCCTATTGGACCTACTGGCGACACTGGGCCTACCGGACCCATCGGTATTACTGGACCCACTGGGCCTACTGGCGACACTGGACCTATCGGGCTTACCGGGGATACTGGGCCTACCGGGCCTATCGGACTTACTGGCGATACTGGTCCTACCGGACCCATTGGACTCACTGGTGATACTGGTCCTACCGGTGATACTGGGCCTACCGGACCACAGGGGGACACCGGCCCAACCGGAGCTTCGATTTTAACGGGTATTGGTGAACCAACCTGTAATATTGGTGAAATAGGGGACACCTATATCGACCTTTCAACGGGAGAGGTATATCAGAAATATGACATGCCACCAGAGCCTGAGATAAGAATGATACCCCCTCCGACAGGAGTGGATATTTTAGTAGGCTCAACCCGAGCCATTACCACAATCCAAGATGGTATAAATGCTGCAAGTGACGGTGACAGGGTGCTCTTGGATGCGGAAACTTTTATTATTACAAGCAGTATTATTGTAAACAAATCCATTACCATAGAAGGCCAAGGCCAGGGCCAGACCTTTGTTACAACTATCACCCCTACCGTCGTCACTATGTTTAATGTTTCTGTTGGCGACATTGTTATCTCAAATATGACGATTGAGCAAAATTTTGTTGCCACAGGTTTTTTAGGGACGGAAAGCGTCATACGGGTAAGCAATTTGTCAGCTACAGGAATTTACGTTGACAATTGTGGAATTGTAATTTGTGAGCTGGGTATTGCCCTAACTGCGAGTGAATTTCAGATTACCAACTGCGCCTTTTCCTATTCGCCTTTAGCGGCAGCGGTAAATGGAAATTACTATATCTATATATCTTCTACCAGCGGGAACAGTATTATTGCTAACAATGTTTTTACAACAGGGGGCGGCCCGAATAACACCAGATTTATTATTATTACCAATGTAGGGGTGATCTCTGGAACATTGGAAGGGGCACTGCTGATAAAGAATAATATACAGCTTGCTGCTGCCGATACTCTAAGACATCTACTTGTAATTGAAGAATTTATCGGAAACGATTTTATGCTTTATGTCAATGATAATACATTGATTAGTGAAAGCAATGTACCTGTTTTATTCTTTGGCCCAGGTCTCGATATTTTTGCTTTTTTAGAAGTTGTGGGCAATACTATGCAGGGTACCGCAGGAAAAGGGTTGATTGGCATTGATGGCAGCTCTTCCGGCAATACAATATTGTTTGAAGCTAATAACAATATTGCCAATACAACATTTACGACAAATTGGGCTTCGGCAACCGTGCCTGAAACCTATATTATAGGATATAATACGGCCGTTATCCTGCAAGATCCGGAAATACCCATTGAGGAATGCTATTGGCTAGATACCGGTGAAAGTATTCTGGGGCCCACTGGCCCACAGGGCGATACTGGACCTACCGGACCCATCGGGCTCACTGGCGATACTGGACCTACTGGAGATACCGGACCCATCGGGCTAACCGGCGATACTGGGCCTACCGGGCCTATCGGGCTTACTGGCGATACTGGGCCTACTGGAGCCACCGGACCTACTGGCGACACTGGGCCTACCGGCCCCATCGGACCCACTGGTGACACTGGGCCTACCGGACCCATTGGACTTACTGGCGATACTGGGCCTACCGGACCCATCGGACTTACTGGCGATACTGGGCCTACCGGACCCATCGGACTTACTGGCGATACTGGACCTACTGGCGATACCGGACCCATCGGACCTACTGGTGACACTGGGCCTACCGGGCCTATTGGACCTACTGGCGACACTGGGCCTACCGGACCCATCGGGCTTACTGGTGATACCGGGCCTACTGGCCCCATCGGGCTTACTGGCGACACCGGACCTGCAGGCGATACCGGGCCTACCGGTGATACCGGACCTACTGGACCCATCGGACTTACTGGTGACACCGGACCTACCGGCGATACTGGGCCTACCGGGCCTGGATCAGGATTTATTATTCCTTTTGCAACAGGTTATGTAAATGCAACTCCTGCCACAAACGCATCCGGTGCATCATCAGCTATTTCTTTAACCGGTTATGGAGAAAGCGCAACAACGTTAACCCTGACATCCGTGACCACCTTTTCAATCAATACGGCAGATGGCTGGTATACGTTTACAATGCCAACCAATGGAACACTTCAGGCAATTTATGCAAATTTTGCTACGGTTGCAGCATTTACCCCAGGTACCAATATAACATTGTATGTAGCAATAGCAACCGCCCCATCGAACAGTGCTAATTATACAATTATCACCAGTTCCATTACACCGGCAACTCAGCCCTATACGCAGGGAACTCTCTATCCCATTTATACAACCCGGGCAGGGAACTCCACCGGACTGAGCATCCCGCTTACAGCAGGTACTCAGGTTGCAATCGTATTGGGATTTACAACCAGTGGTGGTACGCAGGCACAAAGTTTACCTTTCTTCTATTCAGGAGGCCTGTTTATACAGTAACAACAGCCAGACAAAAAATCTATTCCATTTAGCTTATAATAATAAAAACTAAAAAATCAGCATACTCTTCCCGTTTTTAGAGAAGAGTATGCTGATTTTAATAAATATCTCAAACAATACTAACATTCATTTTATACTATGGCGGAAGCCTCTACTGAGCCAGGACCTTTTTCCCGGCCTTCGTCACTTCCTCATCTTCTTTTCCGATCAGCTTTTTAATTCCTTCAAAAGCAACAATCACACCAAGTATAAGCAGGAGTACGGCAAACACAAGCTGCAGCGCATTTCCGAATACAAACTGTCCGGAAAGTGACGTGATCAGCTCTTTAATCTTTAATCCAAGGGCTGTAAAGGTCACACCCAGCATAATGACCATTGGCCCCCAGAGCATAAAGCCCTGACGGTTCGTTTTCTTTAAGTATACGGCACAGGCTATCAGCGCCAATGCGGACAACAACTGATTGGCAGAACCAAACAGCGGCCAGATGCTGGCATATCCGGCCCGGGACAGAGCATAGCAAAGCAACAGAGTCAGGATGGTGGAAACGTATTTGTTGGTCAGAAACTTGTTTAATGAACTTTTTTCCTCCTGTGCCACGGAATCATCAGTAAAAAATTCCTGGAATGCGATACGCCCAACACGGGCCACAGAATCCAGACTGGTCAGGGCAAACGCGGATATGGACAGGGTAATGAGCGTATAGCACACGGATTCCGGCAGACCCAGGCTGGTCAGGAAAACAGCAATGGCCTTGGCAAAAAGCTGAGGCGGTGTTCCTGCAGGAAGCCCTTCCTTTGTTGCCACAAATCCGACTGCAATCAGCGCAGTAATTGCCAACAGGCTTTCCAGTAACATAGCACCGAAAGAAACAGGCAAAATATTTTTCTCATTTTTGATCTGCTTTGATGCAGTTCCTGAAGCTACCAGAGAATGAAACCCGGATACGGCTCCGCAGGCAATGGTAACAAACAGGGTTGGAAACAGATACGATACACTTCCATTGGTGCTGACCAGTTTGAATCCGGTGAAGGATGGCAAATTCATAGAAGGATTGTATACCAAAATTCCCAAAACAGCTCCCACGATCATGGCGATGAGCAGATAACTGTTCAGATAATCACGAGGCTGTAAAAGTGCCCATACCGGCGTAACACAGGCAACCAGCACATATAAGAATACAAAGATCAGCCAGGAACCCTGGGGGATGTATACCGGAAAAGCAAGACCAAGGCCAACAGATAACACAAGAAAACCTATGGCAGTTAAGGTATTTACTGTTTTTCCGAATTTTGTGTATTTTAAATAATATCCCAGAGCCACGGCAAATACGATGAACAGCAGGGAAGTCGTGGCAACAGCACCGTTTGCCTGGATCGCAGCACCATCGGCTGAAAAACCGTTAAAGGTTCCTGCCACAATGTCTGCGAATGCAGCAACTACCAGAATGGAAAACAGCCAGGTAAACAAGAGAAATAACCGCTTTCCCAGTTTTCCTATATAAAGTTCAATAATGTATCCGATGGAACGCCCTTTGTTCTTTACAGACGCATACATGGAGGAAAAATCCTGTACCGCTCCAAAGAAAACACCGCCCAGCAGTATCCAGAGCATAACCGGCAGCCAGCCAAACATAGCGGCCTGAATCGGGCCGTTTATGGGGCCTGCACCTGCGATGGACGCAAACTGATGGCCGAAAACAACATTGGTATCAGCAGGAACATAATCCACACCATCCTCCATTTCAAAAGCAGGAGTCTTCGCTTTCGGATCGATCCCCCATGTTCTGGCAAGATACCTGCCATAGATGAAATAAGCGCCGCCTAATACCACAACAGCCAGCAGCATCATTGTTAAACCATTCATACTCTCTCTCCTTTTCCATTTTAATAGGAACGTTCATTCCTCATAACAATAAATAAACCGAAAAAAAACGCCCCTGCATCAAAAGATGCAGAGACGAATCAACCAATCCGCGTTACCACTCTGTTTGCCCCACAAACGCAGCCACTTAAACCTACCGCCTGTCGGGCAGCAGCTCTTCGTTAACGGAAAGATCCCGTCCTTACTTAATCGCATTTCCTGTCGGGAAAACTTTCAGTTCGGAACTCCTGGGTGAGATCACGCTCCCTACTCTGCGCCCTTTCCACCAGCCGGGCTGCTCTCTGTAAAGAAATATGGGGCGGAGTCATGATATGTCCCAATCATCATTTTTTCGATATAACTCTTGTTGAAGAGCAGTGTATCATTTTACTTTTGGGAAATCAAGAAATTTTAACGTTTTCTTTATACTCAATATCCATAGCTTTCATAACCTGAGGTTATACATAGGAACTTCTGGTTTTAAACTGTTATAATACCGCCGTTTTTCTCTATTTTTATCACCGGATGCCTCCTGAAATAATCCAGAGCCAACTGGGGAACTTCTGTACTAATGCGCTTTATGGTCCGGCATTCCTTATATACCTCATAGCCTCCGGTGCCGCTGGCCCGGTAATCGCTCATACAAAGGCTTAAGGAACGGCCTGCAAGAGGTTCTCCCTTATACAAAATCCTTTTCACACGGTTTCCCACAGGCTCTTTCAAATCCACTTCAAAGGTGATGCCGGAAAAATAATCATAATTGTAATGTTCTACCTTTGGCTTTAAAAACACGTCTGATATTTCCAAATTTCCGCCTCTTAAGGTAAAATATTCGGCGCACCGCTCCAAAGCCTTCTTAAGGGATTCCTCATTTACCTCAAGGACCACCAGGGTATTGGAAAACGGGTATACCCGCACCAGATCCCGCATGGTCACATGGTCCGGCAGGCTGATGGGCGAATTTCCCAATCCAACACAGGAGATATCCGCTCCCGAATATTCCAACTGGACCTGATTGAAAAAATCTGCAATGGCGGACCCGTATAGGGCCATCTCAAGCTTGTTTTTTTCCGGAACCGGCTCTTTTAAACGGCCGATGTCCACATCCAGCCATTCCTGTACCGCCTCCTCCAGAGGAAGCAGGGATTCATAGGGTTCTTTTTCATGGACCCACCCGGCGGGGCATATGGAAGATTTCACCCAAACCTTCCCGTCTTTGACCCCCATATCCACACAGGCATACTGTACGGCATTGGCGGCAAGCTGCAGGGTATGGGTCCCGGAAATCTCTTTTCCGGGAATAGACATGTGCTGGTGGGCTGTTAAAAGAAGGTCATAATCCAGCTCCTTTAAAATGCGGCAGCCCACATTTTCACCTGTTGTATTTAAAACCATTCCGTTGTCAAGATCACATTCATAGCCGCCGTGATAGATGCATACGGTGACATCCGCCTGGCTCTTTAACCATACCAACTCTTCTGCCGCCGCTTCAAAAGCGTCGGTGATCTGGATCTTCTCCAAGTGCTCCGGAGGCTCCCACACATTTACATAATTCGTCACTACGCCTGTCACTCCCAGGCGAAGCCCGTTTTCCAGGGTAAAGATATGGCTCCTTACTATCCGGGCCTTACCTTCTGAATCCCTGGCATTGGCACAGATGCATACTCCCTGCAAGGCCTGAAAATACTCTGCAAGGCGCTCATAACCGAAATTAAAATCATGATTGCCCGGAACAACAACATCGTAGCCCGCCGCGTTATATACCCTTGCAATTGGATCCATCTCCTGAACAGGTTCTTTATGGGAAGCAATGTAAGTGGCAAAGGGTGCCCCCTGCAGCGTATCCCCTCCGTCAAAAACAAGCGTATTTCCGTCCTTTTTAAAGTTGGAGATACAGTTTAAAAGTCCCATGGGCCGTTCCTCCCTGTCCCCGTAAGAGGTAGGGAACAGGGATCCGTGAACATCCGAGGTGTAATAAATTCTTGCCTGTTTTTCCAATTGATCACCCCCTGGCCAGCTTCACGCGGATTTTTGTGGATATGTATTCCACCATGAGAACCAATACCATAAGACCCACCAATATCGCTCCCGCCTCGTTCCACCGGTAGGAATTCATGGCAAAGATCAAAGGTGCACCGATGCCTCCGGCTCCTACCAGTCCCAGGACCGTTGCATCCCTTAAATTAATGTCAAACCGGTAGATTACCGTTGATGCAAAGTTTGGGATCAACTGGGGCAGGATCCCATATCGGATCTTTTGAAACGTATTGCAGCCGCAGGCATCTAAGGATTCTAAAATTCTGGTATCCAGGTCCTCAATGGCTTCAATATACATTTTGGACACCATGCCGATGGAGCAGACGGACATGGTCAAAAGTCCGGTAAATGCGCCGGGTCCGCTGACACGGATGAACATAAGACCATATACAAAGGCCGGAATGGTTCTCACCGCCATGATCACCAGACGGCTGCAATAGGCAATGGGGGCCGGCATTAAATTGGAAGCGGATAAAAAGGATAAGGGAATGGCCAGAAATGCCCCCACAAGGGTTCCTAAAAATGCGATACAGACCGTTTCCAAAAGAAGGTAAGGAACTCCCTGTACGGTCAAATTAAACAGCAGCTTCCTGTCGGGATGAAAAATCCCATTTAAAATATTACCTGCGATCTGCAGCCCGCCAAGACCGCCTCCTGAAAAATCCACGGCAGAGCCGGACCATAAAATGAGGGCCAGAACAACCCCAGACACGGCGACCCGGTAAACTGTGTTTTTTGGGCGTTCTTCATATGCTTTTTCAATCTGTTTATTCATTTATCAGCCCTCCTACACCAGCTTCCGGCGGCAGTAACGGCTCACCGACTCAATCAAAAATACGGCAACAAACAGCATAATAAGGATCATGCCCACACTGGGGTATTCCCTCCAGCCTAACTTCTCATTGAGGATCAGTCCCAGGCCGCCTGCTCCTACATAACCTAAGATGGCCGCATAACGGACATTTCCTTCAAAGCAGAACAATCCATTGGAAATATAGGAAGGAAGCACCTGGGGAATGATGGCGCTCACAAAGGCACGGATTTTAGTGGCTCCAATGGCCTCCATGGCCTCAAAGGCCCCCATATCGGCAGTTTCGATCTCTTCATATAAAATCTTTCCCATATAGGCAAAGGTGAAAATCCCAATGGCTGTGGTTCCTGCCAGAGTACCCAGGCCGAACACATAGGTGGCAATGAGAGCGGTTACCAGGGTGGGAAGTGTTCTTACAACGCCTAAAAACAGCCTCATAACGCCAACCACTGCAGAGTTTTTTATGATGTTGGTGGACGCCACCATGGCAAAGGGAATGACCAGCACCGCCCCTGTCACAGTCCCCAGAAGTGACATCTTGATGGTGTCAAACAGGGGCTTCCACACCTGAGCGCTATAGGAAAAGGCAGGGGGAACCATCATTCCCAGAATAACAAAGAACTGATTTCCCCGTTCCGCCAGAACCCTCATGTCAAAGCCGGTGATTTTCACGGACAGCACGGTTAAAAACACCAGGATCAAAGCCACCAAAGGCAGCCTGGAAGCCGGACGAAATACGGTCTTTCCGCCGGACAATACCATTTTTCTGGGCGGGAATATCTTGTCATATAAACTCATCCTGCCGCCTCCTCTTCTTTTCCTTCATATATCTCATCTAAAATATCCTGGGTGACTTCAGAAGCCGGTCCATCATATACGATCTGGCCTGCCCTTATGCCCACAACCCGGCTGGCATATTGGAGTGCCAGGTCCACATGGTGGATGTTTAACAAAATGGTAATGTTCATTTCCTTATTGATCCTTAAGAAATCCCCCATAACCTGCTTTGCTGTCACCGGATCAAGGGAAGCCACCGGCTCATCCGCTAAGATGATCTGGGGATTCTGGGCCAGGGTCCTTGCAAGGGCAACTCTTTGCTGCTGCCCTCCTGACAACTGGTCCGCCCGGACAAATGCCTTATCCAGGATCCCCACCTTGTCAAGAGCCTCCAAAGCCCCCATCTTATCCTCCTTGGGATAAATGCCAAATAAGGCCTTTAAAAATGGCAGTTCCGGTACCTTTGACATGAGAACATTGTTAATGACCAGGGTCCTGGTCACCAGGTTAAAGGATTGGAAGATCATGCCGATCCGGCGGCGGAAGCGCCTTAACTCTTTTCCCTTTAGCTGCATCACGTCGGTCCCATCCACAGTCAGGGTGCCTTCCGTAATGTCATGCATGCGGTTGATGGTTCGAAGAAGGGTGGATTTTCCTGCACCGGAAAGGCCGATAATGGCAACAAATTCCCCCTGTTGGATTTTCAGGTTAATATCTTTTAAGGCATGAAAACCATTGGGATACCTTTTGCCCACCTGATTAAATTCTATCATATTTTCCTCATTTCCCAGGATAGAAAAGGGAGGCGCCGCAAATGTTTTTCGTTTACGACGCCTCCGCAGCCTGTGTGTGTTATTTATTTTGCATTTAATTCCTTAATCATCTTCTGTGCCGCGCGTTCGTTATCATAATCAGAGCTCTGTGCAGGCTTATATCCCTTGTGGCTGTAGATCGCAATGACCTCCTTGCCGTCTTCTGTGTTACCGATGTTGATAAACGCGTTCTGAACTGCCTTCTTAAAATCATCATCCATGATTTTAGAGGTCATGCTCACGCTGACCGTATCATTGAAAATAGGAGGAGTCACACCGATTACATTTGTTTCTTCCCATATGGAGCCGGCTCTGTTGTATTCTGATTTCCATTTCTCCTCATAGTCCCTGCGGGCATCTGCATAAGTACAGAGAACATCCACCTGGCCGGAAGCAAGTCTTGCAAATGCGCTGCCGTAAGAGTCAGACTGAACTGCATGGGAAAGGTTTAAAATATTCTTCTGGAAATTATCCTGAAGCCATAAGGAAGGGTAAATGTATCCTGCTGGGGAAGAGGATGACATAACACTCCAGTTTACTCCGTCTAAATCCTCAAAGGCCAATGCTTCGCCCTTGTTTACCTTGTCTGCCAGTTCCTGACCCTTCTGGGAAGGACCTGTAATGATAAGCGCCCGGTAGGAAGTTGCCTGATCTGTCGTTCCCTCGGTAGCCTTACCGTCATTCCAATCCTTTGCGGAATCGGAATTTTTGCTCAATGCGTCTCTGGTAGCCGTAAGAATCACTTCTGCCCCGTCATCATAAAGGACATAGGTTCCTCCTGGAATCAGACCGATATCTGCGGTGCCTGCAGAAAGAGCTTCTCCAACTGCTTCGTAGCTGGTTCCCACCGTGATCACCACTTCACCGATATCATAGCCTTCTTTTCCCAGCTCTGACTTCAGCATGTCTTTTAAAGGCTCTGTGGCCGTCACGATCTCTTCCGGCTCTCTGGAAGGAACAAAGTATACGTTCAGTTTGTCAATCTTCTTGTTCTCAGCTTTTGCCTCCGCCTTTGTGGTTTCTCCTGCTGCAGTCGATGCTGCCTCTGTCCCTGCTGCGGTTGTGGCCCCTGTTTGGCTGCCGCCAGAACATCCGCCGATCATTGCTGTACAAAGTGCTGCTGCCATTAATACAGAAACTCTTTTTTTCATACTGCTCTCCTTTTTGTGTGATTCATCGGTTCTTGGGATCATGAGCCATCATGCACTGTCTCCGACCTCTAGCTTTGTTGGGAGATAAATTGTCATATTGTCCTTGCGGCCTTCCTGGATCTGTTCCAGCAGAAGCTTGATCGCCGTCTGCCATACGATATCAGGAAACATCCGGACCTTGGTGTAAGAGGGCCATTTGGACTCCAAAGTCTCAATGTCCTTATAAATGACCACTGCCACATCCTTTGGCACACGCAGCCCGGCATCCTGGAACGCTTCCAAAGCACCTTCCGCCACTTCTTCGCTTCCTAAGAGCACCGCTTCCGGCAGACGGCCTGATTCCACAGCCCGCTTTGCCTGCTCATAGCCGCTTTCCCTGCTGATATCGCCTATGTAAAAATTCCCTTCCTCATAAAGGCCTCTCTGCTTAAAAGCTGCCTGGATTCCTTCCAGCCTTCTGTAGCCGATCCTTACCTGGCCTTCCTCATAAAGACCTCCGATGTAGCCGACACTGCAGTATTTTTTCCGGTCCATGAGATAATCCAGCATTTCATGGATGCCCTTATTAAAGTCCATGACAATGCTGTCGTACTCATAATCCTTTGGATCTGAATTAATGAATACGATGGCATAGCTCTGCATACGCAGAAACTCCATCTCTTCCTCCGAAAAAACGCCGAAAGCCATGATACCTTCGTACTGTCCGGGCGTATTTTTATCCAAACGTTCAAACCGCACATCATTTTTCCCTGACATGGACTTCACGATCAAGTCCAGGGAAGAAAGCCTGATGTTGGTTCTGTCCTTCCGGATAATATGCCAGTCAGCCACACCTATGACAATTCCTCTTTCTTTCTGCGCATGACGCTTCCTGGGTGGGACATATTTTAGCTGGTGGGCAATTCTGAATATCCTTTTTCTCACTTCCGGACTCACTACAATGGTATCGTCCTGGTTCAGCACTCTTGATACCGTTGCAATGGATACATCCGCAAGCTGGGAAATTTCTTTTATTGTAGCCATAATCTATATCCTCACCTTTCAATTTTCATTATAGTTGCAGTTTCTGCCATCGTCAATAAGTAAAGTAAAATTTTACTAAATTTTTACCTTACCAGAACCACAGATTAAAAAAAGGATGTCCCAACGTATATTTCATAGCAGGAAACATACTTGAGACATCCTCTCCCCATGTCCATATGGCCTTTGCCACAGGATCCATATCCTCATCCCGGAAGCCGCTGAAACAGCAGCCCCAGCTCCCCTTCCCTCTCCATGGCCGATCTCTTTCCAGACCGGTACAAGGGGGTTTTCTTAAGGGACAGGCTTCTCCCCATTTCCTCCCAGGTTCAGTTTTGCAAACGCATCTGCAAATGCTGAATTAATGGGTTTATTCTCTTCCTTTTTCTGTTCATTCAAATACTTTGATACATCCCTTTTGGATACTCCGGCCCCTTCCTTTGCCCGCCGCTCCTTAAAGGAAGAAAGCTTTTCCTTATAGCCGCATTTGCAGACAAAGATCTGTCCATCCCCTTTTCCTATAAGCTCCAGCTTTTTATGGCAGACCGGGCATCTTGCATTGCTGGTCCTGGAAACTACCTCCCGGTGTCCGCACTCCCTGTCCTGGCAAACCAGCATCTCGCTGCTTTTCCCCTTGACTGACAGCATCCGTTTGCCGCAGTCCGGGCATTTGTGGCTGGTTAAGTTGTCATGGTTAAAGCTGCCTTCCCCTGCCCTGATCTGGTGGATCAGTTCTCCGGAATACTGCCTGATGTCCTTCATGAACGCGGCCCGTTTTAATTTTCCCCCAGCGATTTCAGACAGCTTCATTTCCCATTCTGCAGTAAGCTCCGGCTTCTTTAGATCCTCAGGTACAAGGTTAAGAAGCTGCTTTGCCTTAGAGGTCAGGTAAATATCCTTTCCCCGTTTTTCCAAAAGAAAACTGGAAAACAGCTTTTCAATAATATCCGCTCTTGTTGCCACGGTCCCAAGTCCCCCTGTTTCTCCCAGGGTTCTGGCCATGTCCTTATTCTTTGTTTCCATATAAGAAACCGGATTTTCCATAGCGGAAAGAAGTGTCGATTCCTGAAAGGGGGCGGGAGGCTTTGTCTTTCCTTCGGTCATGGCCACAGTCGGCCTTAAGACCCGGTCCCCTTTTTTCATGACAGGAAGATTCTGTTCCTTTATTTCCTGCTCCTCGTCTTCCTCATCCTGATTTTCATAAACTTCCTTCCAGCCCATGGCCTTTACGGTCTTTCCCCTGGCCGCAAAAGTCTCTCCCCCTAAAACCAGAGTGATTTCTGTCTGTTCATATTCAAAGGGCGGATACAGCACCGCCAGAAATCTGCGGACTACCAGATCATAGATCTTCCGTTCATCAACGGTCATATGGTCCAACTGAACAAACTGTTCCGTTGGAATAATGGCATGATGGTCCGTCACCTTTTTGTCGTTCACAAAGGAAGGAGCCGCCTTGATTTTCTGGTTCACCAGCCTTCCTGCCAGCTTCCGGTAGGGGCCTGCGCCGCAGGCTTCAAGCCTTTCCCTGATGGAAGGAACGATGTCAGAGCTTATATACCGGGAATCTGTTCTGGGGTAGGTCAGGACTTTGTGGTTTTCATAAAGCCTCTGCATGATGTTTAAAGTCTCTTTTGCCGAATAGTTAAACCGGCGGTTGGCTTCCCTTTGAAGCTCGGTCAGATCATAAAGCTGGGGAGAATCGGTCTTCTTTGGGACGCTTTTCACTTCTGTGATCACGCCTTCTCCCTGAGCATTTATTTTGCCAAAAAGGGCCTCCACCCGGTCCTTGTCAAAGGAACGGAAGCTCTTTGATTTCTCATCCCGCCAGGTAAAGGAAAGAGCCGGATCGGTACATTTGGCCGTAATTCCATAGTAGGGCTTGGGAACAAAGTTTTTGATCTCCTCTTCTCTCCTTGCGATGATGGCCAGGGTAGGGGTCTGAACCCGGCCGCAGCTTAAGCTGGCATTGTATTTGCAGGTCAGCGCCCTGGTGGCGTTGATGCCCACCAGCCAGTCCGCCTCGGCACGGCACATTGCCGCATCGTATAAGTTATCGTACTCATGGCCGTTTTTTATTTTTGCAAATCCTTCCTTGATGGCCTTATCTGTGACAGAGGAGATCCACAGCCTTTTTATGGGCTTTTTGTTTCCAGCCTTTTCCAGGATCAGCCTGGCTACAAGCTCTCCCTCCCGTCCGGCATCGGTGGCAATGATGATTTCCCCCACATCTGCCCGGTGGATCTGGGCTTTTACCACCCGGTACTGCTTCCCGGTCTGCTTGATGACCTCCAGACGGAACTGGTCCGGCATCATGGGAAGGTCCTCCATCTTCCATTCCTTATATTTAGGGTCGTAATCTTCAGGATCGGCCAATGTAACCAGATGGCCCAGGCCCCAGGTAACCGCATAGGCTTCCCCTTCTATCACTCCGTCATGATTCCTTGTGCAATGAAGCACCCGGGCAATGTCCCCGGCAACTGACGGCTTTTCTGCTATAATTAAAGATTTCATTTCATTCCTCCAGAACCACAATTCTCTTTCTTTTAATCCTGTTCCAATACGATGTTATGTATCCACACGCCCTTTTTCACCAGCACAAAGCCCACAATGCATTTGATGATCTCCACCATCTGGCACATAAAAAACAAGGGTACGATAGGAATGCCGGTATACCGGCTGAGAGTATAGGCAACCGGAATGCTGACCACCCACATGAACACGCTGTCAAACAAAAAGGTGACCACTGTCTTTCCGCCGGAACGCAGGGTGAAATAAGCCACATTCATAAATGCATTCATGGGCATACACAAAGCCAGTATGCGGATAAACCAGACAGCCAGGCTCTTGACCTCGTCCGTGGTATTATAAATCATGGGGAACAGAGGAGCCGCGATTGCCAGAAATCCTCCTATGATCACACAGGAACCAACGGAAAAGGCGATAAGCTTGGTGTCCGTTTCCCTGGCTTCCTCCATTTTTCCGGCTCCCAAAAGCTGTCCCACGATAATGGAGACCGCGCTTCCAAGGGCTAAGTAAACCACGTTAAATACATTTCCTATGGTGGAGGATATATTAAGGCCTGCCACCGCAGTCAGCCCTCTTACAGAATAGCACTGCATCAGGGTAGCCACTCCGGCTGCCCAAAGGGCTTCATTTACAATGAGAGGCGTCCCCTTAACAAGAATATTCCTCACAAGGCCCGCCGGTATATAAAAGCTTTTATAAGCTTCCATAATAAACGGATTCTTTTTCCCATTCTTATGGGTCCAGACTATTATAATCGATGCTTCTACAAATCTGGCTGTAACGGTTGCAATTGCCGCCCCTACAACACCCAAGACCGGGGCTCCCAGCTTTCCAAAGATCAGGATATAATTAAGCACAAGATTTACCAGAACAGCCACAATTCCGGCTTTCATGGGAACTATCGTTTCTCCGCACTCCCTTAAAGTACTGACATAAGCCTGCTCCAGCGCAAAGGGCACCAGGCCAATAAGCATGACCAGCATATACTGTCTTCCGTGCATGAGCGCCGTGGCAAGCTCCGCATCATTGCCCTCTCCATGGAGATACATGGCGATCATATCCTCTCCAAAGACGAAAAACACGGCTGCCGCTACCAGAGACAGAAGCGCGCAGCAGACGATTTTAAACCGGAACGTATGCCGCACTCCGTCATGCCTTCCGCAGCCATAGAACTGGGCGCCGAAAATACCTGCCCCAGATATGATTCCAAAAATGCTGATATTAAAGACAAAGATCAACTGGTTCACAATTGCCACGCCGGACATCTGCTCCGTTCCTACCATACCCACCATAATATTATCCAGCAGGCTGACAAAGTTGGTGATCCCGTTTTGGACCATAATAGGAATGGCGATTGTCAGCACCATCCTGTAAAATGCCTTGTTTCCAATAAATTTTTTCATAAATCTCTCCAGTAAAAGCGTACTTTTCTGTTATACCTCCGTGTTGTAATTTTCTGCCTGATGCAGTCCTCTTCTTTCCGTATCATAACTTTATATGGAATAAAGGCTTATGTCAACAGAATCCGATTATTTTACCTGGTTTTTTGCCAGAAGAAATGGAGGAAAACAAAGAAGTAAACCATACCCTTTGTCAAAGAGAACAAAAAAGAGAGAGACTTAATAGTACCACAAAAGAGGACATCTTAAAGTTCCTGTTTCATACGGAATCTTAAGATGCCCTCCATTTATTTCAGCTCCCCTGCTGCTTTTAATCCGGTTTTCTAATTCAGTTCCTCTCCGTTGGTTTTGATCACATTTTTATACCAGTCAAAGGATTTCTTTTTCTTCCTGGATAAATCTCCGGTTCCATCGTCATATTTTTCCACGTAGATAAAGCCGTAGCGCTTTGCCATTTCACCGGTGGAGGTACTGACCAGATCAATGCAGCCCCATGGAGTGTACCCCATGAGATGGCCGGCTTTCACCGCCAGGGGCTGGCCACAAACTGGTGATGAAGCCCCTGGAACCGAAGCTGGGGAATATCCGCCTGATTGGTAAAATCTGTTGTTCCCTCATTTAAAATGCCTAAGGAAAGGAAACCGCCCATGGGCATTGCCCCTGCATTGATCTCGTTAAAGGTCAGCCAGTATTTCACCTTTCCCTTATACCGTCTAAACAGGGTCTTTGCATATCTGGCAAACAAGTATCCAGCCTTCTCCTGATTAAGTCCACCCCATACTGGTCCACCTCATCGCCCTTTTTCCTTCCAAAGCCAATGGCTTTTCCCTTTAGTATGGCCTCTTTCCCCTCGGTATTGTAAGCCGATACCATGTTATTGTTCAAAACTTTTTCAAGGCATCAGTGGTGCAGAACCCGCAACAGAAAAAATGCCGTTTTCAGCCCTGCCCCGGCTGAAAACAGCATTTCCTTTTATTTCACAACTTCCTTTATCCGATTCTTTTATCCTTTTTCTTTGGCCCACTTCATTTTCAAGCTGTCTGTTTCATTCCAGGTTTCAGAATCCCTTAATCAGCTCTCCATTCTTAGGTTCAAAGCGTCCGGTAAAGAAGCGCAGAACTTCTGGCTCATATACCCATTTAAGACCGCTGATGTCATACCTCATCTGATACAACTGGATTATTGCGTCAGCAACATAGTCCAGATGTGCGTATGTATAAACCCTTCTCGGAATGGTCAGACGGATTGTCTCCAGCTTCGGCACATGGTTCTCTCCTGTCTTAATGTCTCTTCCTGCGGAGATAATGCCGCGTTCCATGGTTCTGACGCCGGAGAACTCATAAACAGCCGCTGCCAGAGCCTGTGCCGGAAAGTCCGTTTTCTGATCCAGATGGTCTAAGAATGCACGGGCATCTACAAAGATTGCATGGCCGCCGCTGGGCTTAACCATAGGAACTCCTGCAGCGTCCAGCTTCTCGCCAAGGTAACGGACCTGATTTACGCGGTGGCTGATGTAATTGAATTCCAGGGACTCCCTAAGACCAATTGCCATAGCTTCCATATCTCTTCCTGCCATTCCACCGTAGGTAGGCATACCTTCATACTGTACGACCATTCCAGTTGCGCGAATATATAAATCTTTGTCATTCATGCACAGGAAGCCGCCGATATTGGTCAGGCAGTCTTTCTTTCCGGACATCGTGCAGCCATCGCCGTAGGAGAACAATTCGTGAACAATCTCCTTGATGGTCTTATCCTCATAGCCCTTTTCTCTTGTCTTGATGAAATATGCGTTCTCCACGCATCTGGTGGCATCGAACATTACTTTAATGCCATGCTTATGGGCCAGCTCGGATACAGCTTTGATATTAGCCATGGAAACGGGCTGCCCGCCTGCCAGGTTTACAGTAACTGCAAGGCAGATATATGGGATCCTGTCTGCGCCAACTTCGTCAATGAGTGCCTGGAACTTATTTAAATCTATATTGCCCTTGAAATCCAGGACTGCACTTGGATCATGGGCTTCGTCAATAACCACATCGCGGAAAGTAGCTCCATTGTGTTCCTGATGGAACCGGGTTGTGGTGAAGTACATGTTGCCTGGTACATAGTCTCCTGGCTTAATGGTAAGAGAAGACAAAATGTTCTCTGCACCGCGTCCCTGATGAGTAGGAACTACATATTTGAATCCAAAGAGTTCCCGCACAGTCTCTTCTAAATGGTAAAAGTTCCTGGAGCCGCCGTAAGCTTCGTCACCCAGCATCAGTCCTGCCCACTGTCTGTCACTCATTGCATTTGTTCCGGAATCTGTCAGAATGTCAATAAAACATTCCTCTGATTTTAACAGGAACGTATTGTATCCTGCTGTCTTGATGGCTTCTTTTCTCTCTTCTTTGTTTAGGTTGCCCATAGGCTCTACCATCTTAATTTTAAAAGGCTCCGGTGCAAATTTCATCATATCCATTACTATTCCTCCTGCAAAATATTTTTATTTTTATTTTTTTTATTAATTGAAAAATTCTTTTCGTAATCCTTAAGGGATGCAATGGCCTGACCTGACAACGGAATGATTGCCAGCATATTAAAAATGGTCATAAGCCCTACTCCAAGGTCTCCTAAATCCCACACAAAGCTATAGGCAGCGATTCCGCCGATAAACAGCATCACCAGTGCAAAAACCGTGTATCCGGTCTGAGCCGCCCATGTATCCTTGAAAATATAGGCCACATTACTGCGTGCATAGTACAGAATGCCAATAAATGTGGAAAAGCTGAACAAAAACAGGATAATCGCGATAAAAACAACTCCGAATCTACCCAGGTGATAGTTCATAGCTCCCTGCAAAAGATCCATTCCCTCTAATCCGCTGATAACCTCATCCGGTGCCAAAAGCATCAGGAATGCGGAACAACTGCAGATTACCAGGGTATCAATGAAAACGCCCAAAGCCTGAATCAACCCCTGGGTTACCGGGTGATCCACCTCGGCAGCCGCTGCTGCACAAGGGGCGGAACCGCTTCCGGCTTCATTTGAAAAAAGTCCCCGCTTTACTCCATTCATAACAACGGCTCCCATTCCTCCGCCTACCAGAGGCTTAAATCCAAATGCCTGAGAAAAGATGCTGCCAAACACAGCAGGAAGATGAACAATGTTCCTGGCAATGATGAAAAGCGTAATTGCGATATAGGCGCATGCCATAATCGGCACAATCTTATCCAGTACCTTCACGGAGGCATTCTTACGGAGCACAATGCATGCGGAAACTGCAACCAGAACCACAGTTGTGGTGATCTGAGGAATACCAAATGCATTTTTAAAGGCAGTGGAAACTGAGTTTCCGATTACCTGGCTGATACCTGCCCAGCAAAGCAGACCTGAAAGCGCAAATGCAATTCCAAGGAATGTGCACTTACAGCCCTTTATGTAATAGGTGTTGCCGTCCATTGCCACATACTCTGCTTCCTTTTGCACATCCTTTACAAAGATATCTTCACGCTTCACCTTTGTAATAAACCGGATCCTATTCATGAAGTAGGCAGGTCCGCCTCTGTATCCTCCATAGAGAGGATCCTTTTCTTTGTAAATCTGCGCCAGTGTTGATTCTATGAATGAAGTAGACGAGCCAATAATAGCAGTCACCCACATCCAGAATACTGCACCTGCGCCACCAAAGGAAATGGCCGCCACCACGCCCGCCAGGTTCCCCATACCCACGCGGGTAGCCGTGGCGATGATCAATGCCTGAAGACCAGAAATGGAATTCTCATCCTCTCCCGTTTTTTTCCTCAACGTCGCCCGAATCATTTCAGGAAAAAGCCGGAACGGCAGGAATCTTGTTTTAATGGTGAAATAAAGTCCTGCGGGAATCAGCAGGATTACCAGCAATGATATGCCGAACTGGGTTTCACCATTTGAAAATTCCAGAATAAACATGTCGCCCCACAACAGTTTATTGAGTGCCGTTACAATCTTTACGATGTAAAACACCAGCCATTCAAATAGTTGCATTTCCCTATCCTCCTTTACTTATTTAGTTTTTGCTTTCTACCTTCAAGTCCGTTTTATGATGCATGATGTATGATGCATCATGTGTGTTAGGTTTATTATACAACTAAAAGGCATTTTGTCAATATTTTTTTATAATATTTTTTATAATTTTATATTCCTGTGATTGTGGGAAATATATAGACAAGCCCGGTCAAGAATTGTCCCTATTATTGCTTTTAAAAGAGATTTATAGTAAGATGTAAACTACAAGTAATTAAGACAAACAGGAAGGAGAAGATGATGATGAGTACTCTTGTGAAAATGACCTTAAGCGAACAGATATACAACATCCTAAAAAATGAAATCATGAGCGGAACCATTCCTCTGGGAAGCAAAATAACAAACAGAGAACTACAGGAACGCTTTTTAGTTTCCTCCACACCGGTGCGGGATACCATCAACAAGCTTTATCAGGATGGCCTCGTAAAAGAGGTTACAAAAACAGGTGCTCAGGTAATCAGCTTTGACTATGGATATGCAGCAGAAATCAATGAATTCATTGCGGCGATCTCCTGTGTAGCCCTCAATATGACCATTGCCAAGGGTGCCGACAAGGAAGTGACAAAGCATTTGAAAGAATATTTAAAAAAGCAGACAGTTGCTCCGGATGACGATGCCTACTTTGACGCAGACTTCCATTTTCATAAGTCGTTTTTTGACTTCTGCGGCAATCAGTTCTTGAAAGAGACCTATAAGAGATACAATCTTATCCGTTTCCTTCTAATAAAGTTTGCTATCCGCACAGCGGAAGACCGGTCCTGTTCCACCAAGCAGCACGGGGATATCGTCACTGCCTACAGCTCCGGCCAATTTGACCTTGCCTCCCAGCTTCTTGAGCAGCACTATATCCACGGTCTTTCACTGATTAAAGGATACAATCCATAAGAAAAAACCAACAGGCTGAATATACGTACACCCATTGGACGCACCAAAAAAGAAGCTGCTCACTAATTACTTAGTGTGGCAGCCCCCTCTTTCCCTACTGAAATATTCTATTTCTTAAGTTTTCCACCTCAATCCCCTTATAAAAAATAGCCGCTTATTTAACAAGGTGGTCAGTCATCCTCCTCCGGGATCAGCTCCGTCGTCTCATTCTTGGGAGGCATGGCAAAGGAGAAAATAATAAATCCAATAAGCCCCGCGATCAGCCCCGGTATGATGGGCTGGCTGAATTTGACTCCAAGCAACATTCCTTTGGAAACATGCTCTAAATATACCACCACAATGGTTCCAGCTATGAGAGAAGCAATGGTTCCCGCCGCCGACGCCTTTTTCCAGTAATGCCCCATAACATAAGGGAAGAAGGAGCCTGCCGCCCGAAGGGTAAAGCAGAACATGAGAATGGATACGATGCTCTGGGTATTAAATAAGGCAATGAACATGGAGGCCACGCCCACCAGGCACATGACGATCTTTGTGACCTTCATGACAGACTGGCTGGAGGCATCCGGCTTTAACACTGCCTTATAAATATCATTGGAAAAGATGGATCCCGCTCCCAGTAAGTCGGAATCCGAACTGGACATGGTAGCTGAAATAATACCGGAAAACAAAAGTCCGCAGACCACCGCCGGCATGGTATTGATGGCCAGGATGGGAAGGGCATACCTGGCTCCCACCTCTGCAAACTGCTGGGAATTGAATTTCCCCATATTCATCAGTGCCAGGGTAATGATTCCCAAAATCGTGGGAATAAAGGCATAGATGAAGTTGATAAGAGCTGCCAGCCAGGCGCCGCCCCTTGCCGCCTTCTCATCCTTTGCCGCATAAAAGCGGGATACCGCCTCCTGCCCTACGGAAAACGTGGCCGTATACATGATGATAAGGGAAATGATTCCAAATAAATCATAGCCTTGGAACATGCTCAAAGTTCCCTCCGGAATGTTAGCCTTTACATTGTCCCAGCCCCCTGCATACCGGAGGGCAAAAGGAATCGCAATGATCATTCCGATAACGATCAGGAACACCTGAACAAAATCCGTCAGTGTTACACTCCATAAACCTCCCATAATGGAGTAGACCGTCACCACAACCGCCACAATGATAACCGCCACCTGATAATCAATGCCCAGCATGGTTGACAAAATGACCGCAGAGGCGATGAACTGCCCCGCCGTAAGGCCCACCAAAGGAAGCAGCATGATAACAGCGGTAATAAGGCCGCAGGGCTTATTGTAACGTCTGCGGAAATATTCCGGTACGGTCTTAACAGTTGCAGCCCTGAACCGGGGGGCAATAAAACTAAGAATGGAAAATGCAATTCCCATGGTGATTATGTACCAGGCCGCACTGAGGCCAAAGCCTGACATCCCGTTCTGAACCACTCCAAGAGAGCTTCCTCCCCCAATTTCCGTGGCTGCCAGTGTTCCGGCCATAAGAAGCGGCCCAAGGCGGCGTCCTGCCACCAGAAAATCCGTACTGGTAGTAATCTTGGAGGATGAATACCAGCCGATCCACAGCATAAGCAGCAGATAAATGATAACAATAGCAGTTACAACAACATTTGCTCCCATAAAAAACCCCTCCTGTTTTTATATGAAAATTCTTTTATAGGTCCAGTTTAACACATTCAAAGGGCGGCTCACACAACCGTTTCTGCCAATTTCCCACCAAATATGCTGATTCCTTCTCCTGTCTTGACTTCTATGAAAAATCTCAATACAATGGAATGAGATCGGAGGGATTTTTCTATGCTGCGTATTGCCATCTGTGACGACAGCAGAGAGGACAGGAAGAGGATTCTTGACTTTGTGCGCGACTACTACAAAAAGCATGATATGGATGCTCAGATTGATGATTTTGAAGCTGCCGGGAAATTATTTTCTGCAGAAGAAACCTATGACATCTATCTTCTGGATGTCATCATGCCTGACATGACCGGCATCGAAGCCGCCAAAAGGCTGCTCAAAAAGAAAGACTCCCCTGTGATCATTTTCATCACTTCATCCCTGGAGTCTGCCGTAGACGGTTACCGGGTCAACGCTTCAGGTTTTGTCTTAAAACCCCTGGTGGAAAAGGATTTTGAGGAAACCTTAAGGAGGGTCATGGAACAACATTTCAAATCACGGGAAACCTCCATTTCCATCGTACATAACCGGGTCCCCATGGAGCTTAAACTAAACCGGATCCTGTATTTTGAAAACAGGCTGCACCGGGTCTACATTGTCCTCAGAAGCGGAGAGATCCTTTCCATCCATCAAAAGCTGAATGAGCTTCAGGAAGAATTAAAGGCCCAGGCTTACTTTCTTCGCTGCCATCAAAGCTATATCGTAAATTTGAACCATGTGGAAACATTGGAAGCTGCGGGTTTTGTAATGACCAATGGAGAGACGGTTCCTGTTTCCCGTAATTTTTATAAAGAATGCAAATATGTCTACTACCATTTTCAATTGAAATGAGGCCGGCATGAACGAAGCAGCTTGTAATGTTATATTAAATCTGATCAATCTGGCTGTCCGCATGATGCCTATTTTCGTCTGCCTGGAACCCAAAAGGAAAAACCGGGAAAACATTGCGGCTGTCTCAGTATATCTCTGGGTCATCATGGTATCTTTCCAGTCCCTGTTTCACATCAGGGAACCGGTGTTTCTCATCGTCCAGGGCATCTTTTCCTGCCTCTTTTTTCTTCTGCTTCTCATATTTTTTAACGGCGAGCTGATAAAAAAGATATTTCTTTATTTATCCGCCTGGCTTTTTGCGGTCCTGTCCGTGTCATTAAATGAGTTTGCCGCCTCTGTTTTGGGAAAATCCATATTTCTTTCTTACAGCCAGATCTGCGTCATTGTCTCCCTCCTCTCTGCCTGCGGCTTCTATCTCTTTGTCCGTTACTGGCTGAGAACCATGACAAGCCAGCTTTTTATCCAGTTGTCCAGACGCTCCCATCTGCTCCTTGCCTCATATCCGGCCATTTCCCTGGCCATTTCCCTCTTTGGCACCTCCACCATATTTTCCAGAGAAGCCCTGGCAAAAAGAGGCTTTGAAGATGTGGTGTTTTATCTGGCCTTCTGCACCATGATCCTGGTGCTTTATGTCATGATCCTGGACGGTACCCTGGAGGCTGTTTCCAGGAAAAAGACGGAGGAAGAACTTTTATTTGCAAGGCAGCTCATCGGAAAGCAGAGAGAGCATTACAATCGGATGCTGGAACATGGGGAGGAACTTCGGATCATACGCCATGATTTCAGGCATCACATCCATGCCCTTCTCCATATGGATAAGGACCAGCAGAGAAAATACCTCCTTGACTTAAACAAGGAGCTGGATATCTCAAAAGAACAGAATTACTGCGAAAATCAGGCCGTCAACCAGATCCTGCAGGAATATGGCGCCCGCTGCCAGGAAAACCAGATAGAATTTGTGGCCACCCTGGATATATCCGCCCATATCCCCATTGATGACCTGACCCTTTGCATCGTCATAGGCAATCTGCTGGAAAATTCCATGGAAGCCTGCTTAAAGCTTAAAGAAAAACGCTTTATCCATCTCCAGGCAAGGTGGATGCAGGATCATCTGATGATGCTTGCAGAAAATTCCTATAACGGGCAGATCAAAGAACGCGAGGGAAAGCTTTTATCCAGCAAGCAGGATGGCGGCCTGGGACTTTTAAGCATCCGCAGGATATTAAACCGGCCCGGAGATGATTTTGACGTATGCTTCAATGATACCACCTTTACAGCCATGGTAAATATCATGGACCGCTCCGGCATATGAGATTTTCTCCCCTCTTAAATGCGCAGGAAATTCTTCCGGAGCCAAAGACAAGTCTGGATTTTACATTTGAATTATATATAGAAATATCCTATAAGTACAGGCTATTTATAGGATATTTCTATTTGACATATTCTATATGTGTAAGACATAATGAAAGAGATTTTGACAAAAACAGCGCTTTTTCGCTGTAAAGCTTTCTATGTACTGATACAGGACAAACCATACAAACAGATTGGGTGCAGCCGTGATAGAAATAAAAAGTGTAAATAAAACGTTTGGAGATCTGCAGGTTTTAAAAAACATCAGCCTGACCATTGAAGACGGAGAGGCATACGGACTTGTAGGACCAAGCGGAGTTGGAAAATCCACTCTATTGAATTGTCTGGCCGGACTGGATTCTTACGAGTCCGGTTCTATCATTGTAGACGGCGTGTGTCTGGAATCCCTGGGCGAAAAGCAGGCAAGGCTTTTTCGAAAAAATATGGGAATGATCTTCCAGAACTTTTCTCTGGTAAGCCGGAAAAATGTATATCAGAACATTGCTCTTCCCATGGAATGCTGGAAAGTTCCAAGATCTGATATTAAAAAAAGAGTCTGTGAACTGGCAGAAATGGTAGGGCTAAAGGACAAATTAAAGGCCAGGCCAGGGGAGTTAAGCGGCGGGCAGAAGCAGAGAGTCGCCATTGCCCGGGCCCTGACAATGAATCCTAAATATATACTTTCTGATGAAAGCACCTCCTCCCTGGATCCCAATATCACCGCCTCCATTTTAAATCTTCTGGATAAAATACGGAAAGAAATGGGAATCACCATTATCTTAGTAACCCATGAAATGCCGGTGGTTCAGCAGTTCTGCCACAAAATGACCATCATGGATGCCGGTGCGGCGGCAGTCTCCGGGGATGTGAGGGAACTTTTCTTTCAAAAACCCCTTGCCCTTCAAAAGCTTCTTGGCATGGACGGCGGAGAAATCATTCCCAAATCAGGAGTTAATGTTACATTCGGACTTTCCTTTGATACTCTGCTATGGGAGTTGGGAAAATTGATGGAGAAACCTTATAAAATGGTGAATTCGGATTTTTTTGAATTTCAGAATCAAAAACATGGCAATATAACTATTAATATAGAAACACAAGATCTTCCCATTTGTGAGAATTATCTGCAATCCCATGGAATCCTTTACCGGACAGAAAGGAGCCCGCTTTGATGAATACCATATCCCAATGGCTGGAAAGGTCCTATTTACTTCAATATCTTCCATCGGTCATCCTGCCGGCAATCTTTGCCACTCTTCAGATGGTTTTTGTCTCTGCTGTTTTATCCATTTTTTTCGGCATGATCCTGGGCATCATTCTCTTTGTCACCGATAAGGATGGGCTTTCTCCCAACAGAGGAGTAAATTATGTCCTTGGGAAGATTACGGATATTGTCCGGTCATTTCCCACCATGATATTGATCGTAGCCATTGCACCTCTTACCAGACTGGTGCTTGGAACCAGGATCGGGACAGAAGCGGCCATATTTGCAATTACCATCGGCTGTACCCCCTTTGCAACAAGGATGACGGAGAATTCCCTTCAAACAGTGGATCCTCAGCTTATAAAAGCGGCCAAAGCCTTTGGAGCTTCCAAGCCTCAGATCATATACAAGATCATGTTAGTAGAGGCGCTGCCCAGCCTTGTATCCAATTTCACCATTATGCTGATCAACATGCTGAATATGACAGCCATGGCAGGAGCCGTGGGAGCCGGAGGCCTTGGAGCCGTTGCCCTGACATATGGATACCAGCGGTTTGACTACGCAATTATGTATTTTGTAGTTATCATTCTCATTCTGTTCGTTCTTCTGATCCAGGGATTAGGAAAAATGATATATAACAAGCTGAATTAGCAAAGGAGAAAATTATGAAAAAAAGAACTTTATGTTTCGCTCTCACTGCCATGATGGCAGTTGCAGCCACAACCGGATGCGGAAAAAATGACACCACCACAAAGGCAGAAGAAACCACTTCGGCCGCCGCAAGCCAGGAAACCACCAAAAGCGAAGAAACCCCAAAACAGACTTCCAAAAAAATCGTAATCGGAGGAACCTCTATTTCCAAAGTTTACTACGATGCCATTAAGGATATTTTTGAAGCAAAAGGATATGAAACAGAATTCAAAACCTTTGATTCCAACCCTGTGGTTCTGGAGGCGTGTGCAAGCAAAGAAACAGATATGGCTTTGGGACAGCACAAAAAATTCGTTATGAGCTACAACCAAAACAACAATGCAGACCTTGACATGGCAAGACCATATGCCATGTATACGGGAATCGGCCTGTATTCTGAAAAACATGCTTCCGTTTCAGAATTCCCTGACGGCGGAAGGATCGCAGTGATGAACGACGCCATGAATGAAGACATTGCTCTCCGGATTCTGGAAAGCCAGGGTCTGATCAAGCTGAACGCAGACCAGAAGCAGGCAACGGTGGCTGACATCGCGGAAAACCCGAAAAAGCTTGAAATCATTGAAATGGACCAGGGACAGACTGTGACCACTTTAAGTGACTTAGACGGCGCATGTGTATTCTTTACCCACATGGCTGCCTCAGGCAAGGATGCATCCTCTTATATTGCAAGAGATTCTTCCATGATCAATTATCCTATGGGCGTCATTGTAAGGAAGGAAGATGCAGATTCCGACTGGGCTTCTGCCTTTGCTGAATGCTTTAAAGACCCAACCGTTCAGGAAAAGATAAACAAGGCATTCCCAAATGTATTTGAATTCTATACAAGTGACGACCAGGTAAAAGAATAATGACTGACCATTGGAAGGAAGATGTTGCAAAATTATATGCTTCTCTCTACCTTTCCCGTAAGGCAGCAGGGGTAAAGCTGATTGAAACGGAAGCCGAATTTCAAAGCATTGACGCGGTATTTCCTCAAAAGCCCATCCGCTACTGCCAGATGGTGAAAGGAGCCTGCGCAGGCCACAGCATTAAGGCCAAGGCAGGCTCCTTCTCCTGCCAAAGCGGCCCAAGAGTCCTTGGAATCAACCCTGCCGATGAAAAAAATGCTCACGGGGAAAACTGGGCCAGATTAGGCCTTTACTCCAGCCAGGAGCTAAGTGCCAAAGTACGGGCGGGGCTTTCCTACTCCCAGAAGCCTATGTACGGAGTACTGGTACAGCCTTTGGAAAAGTATGAAACACCACCGGATGTGGCCCTGATCGTAACCAATCCCTATAACATCATGAGGATTACCCAGGGTTACGCCTATTCTTACGGCATGCCGGAAAACATCAACATGCTGGGCAATCAGGCCGTCTGCCTGGAATGCTCCGCAAGGCCCTATGTGACCCAGGACATGAATATTTCCCTGTTATGTATCGGCACGAGGCATCTGGCCGGCTGGGGAAAGGATGAGATGGCAGTGGGCATCCCCTCATCACAGTTTTCCAAAGTGGTTGACGGGATTTATCAGACCATTAACATCATGGAAGACGATGAAAGCAAAAAGAGGATTGCGGCGAACTTTCAGGATTGCAAGATTCCCTTTGATGTGAAATATCAGTATAATTATTATAAGGATTGTTAAGGCGGATTTAAATCCAGGCAGAAAACAAGCATGAAAAGTTACCGGGAAAACCGGTATCTTCCATGCTTGTTTTTTGCTTGATCCCCATTGCGTCAGAATGTTTTGGTTTATGGCTTTAACCGCCAAACCAGCTTATTCCCTCTGCCTCTTCACTGCATTAATGATTGATAATAAAATAACGGAACCCAGAACAGAGACGATCAGGCTCCAGATATTGAATCCGGTAATGCCGGTTCCTCCCAGAAGGCTCATCAAAAACCCGCCGATCAGACCGCCTATAATTCCTACCAGAATATTGGCGCCGGCCCCCATACTTTTATTATTACCGGTGAACATACTGGCAATCCAACCGGCAAGAGCACCAATAATAATCCAACTTATAATTCCCATCATTTATTTCCTCTCTTTCCAAATTTTATTTATAATGAATGATTCATTATTTGTGTGATGATCTGTCAGTCAATAAATTTCAGCATTTAAAATAGATTGTTTCAACTTTTTATAAGAACCAAAAAAGCACCCTCGCAATGACATACAGGACCTCATGTATAAGCTTTTATTCCCACCAGGTATTTGTAGTTAGATTGTGCCATATTTGTATTTTTTATACATAGTATTAAATTTTTCTCTTCTCCATCAAAATACAAAACCGCCGATTCCTCGTCTTAACACATCATTGAGGAACCGGCGGAAAACTGTTTCTTCCAGTTTATTTCATTTCCATTGCTTTCAAATACTCTTAAATATTAGTGATCTGATCCCCCGCTCTGCTACATCATCTCCATCTTCCTCATGATTTCCTCAAGCCGCCTGGTTTCTTCATCAGTTACGCGAAGGACCGGCTTCCGGCAATAGTCCTTGATTCCGACGCCCCTTAGCATCATAGCCTTTTTCAATATCGGAACAAAGAACGGGTTGATATCGTAGATCCCCATCAAAATATCTACTTTCTTCTGGAGCGTGCACGACAAGTCCCAGTCTTTCCGGTTGACAGCATCCTGCCACTGGGTCATCAGTTCCGGGTATATGTTGGACAGCCCTCCGATGCAGCCGGCGCCGCCGCAAGCGGCATTATGGATCAGGTTTTCATCAAAACCGCAGTAGACCTGGAAATCCGGGAATTCTTCCCGTACCGTTGTCAGCAGGGCTCTGGTGTGGCCCATCTCTGAAACAGAATCCTTAAGCCCTACGATATTTTTATGCCTGCGCAGCAGTCGCAGCACGATCTCCGGCTTGGCGTCATATCCCGTTCTGTCGGGAAAATTATAGATATAGACGGGGCCTTCAATTTTCTGTGCAGCTTCATCGTAAAAATTCTCTAAGGATGCGTCATCCAGCGTAAAATAATAAGGGCTGATCAGCATGATTCCATCCCCACCGGCTTTAAGAGCGTAATCGCTCAGCTCCAATGTTTCCTCCATGGTGCTGCAGGCTGTTCCAAAGAACACCTTTGCCCGTTGATTGACATAAGAAACCGCCATGTCGATCAAAGCTTTCTTTTGCTCCATGTCCATGGTATAAAATTCACCGCTGCTTCCCAGAATCAGCAGACCCTTGATCCCGCCGTCAATTAAATGGTCATATATCTGTTTGTTGCCGTCTAAATCCAATTCTCCGTGTTCATTAAATGCAGTTACAACCGGAGTGTAAAAACTTACTTCCATAGGAGCACCTCTTTCTGATGTTAATCACTGCTAGCGTATAATATTTGTCAACTTGCCGATCCCCTCAATTTCACAGATCACTGTATCGCCCTTTTTCATATAGCGAGGCGGCGTGAATCCCATTCCCACACCGGACGGGGTGCCTGTTGCAATGATATCCCCGCATTCCAGTGTGAAGCCTTGCGACAGCTCCGAAATCAGGGAAGGGATATCATGAATAAAATTCCTTGTGTTGGAGTGCTGGCGCAGTTCTCCGTTTACGACGCTTTTTACAGCCAGTTCCACTGGGAAGGAAAATTCTTCTTTACCTGCAATCACCGGCCCCATGGCCGCGCAGGTGTCCAGGCTCTTCCCGTAAAACCACTGTCCGTGCAGGGTCTGAAGATTTCTGAAAGAAATGTCATTAAATACAGAGTATCCGAAAATATAATCTTCTGCCTTTTCAGCCGGAATGTTTTTCCCGGTCTTTCCGATGATTACTGCCAGTTCCACTTCATAATCCAGCCCCTCATCCAGATCTGGCCGGCTGATGATCTCTTCACCGGGCCCCATGATGCGAATGGCCCGCTTGGAAAAATACACGGTCTTTAAAGGTGTCTGAAACTCATTCTTTCCAAGATGCTCTTTTGTCTCCTTTAAGTGATCTTCATAGTTAACTCCTACACAGATGATGTCATGTACCGGCCGCTCAATCGGCGCAAGGACTTTTACGGAATCCAGATCATACATCTCATTTGTTCTGGATTCAAAATCCAGGGCTGACAGCTTCTTCATTCCACCAGCTGTGCCGGCATACCGTATCACTTCAATCATATCTTCAGCTTTCAGCCCGGGTATCACCGATTGCAGCGGTAAGATTTTGCGGTTCTCTAAAAGAATTCCGATTTTGCCCTTCTCACCTGGGGGCACAAATCTGATATATTTCATAAAATGCCTTTTTCCTTAATTATAATATTTACTACATGTAGTTACAGACTCTGGCAATTGCCATCTCCGTATATCCCAACGCCTCAGCCTTTGTAAGCTTGCCGTCGGATACCAGCTTCATCTCTGTCAGCAGCTCATCCCCTAATTTCTCCAGAGTCTTTGTTCCATAAATATAGGGACTTGCGTCAGTATCAATATTATCCACCATATTGGTATAGGTTTCCCGGTTTCCCGTAATCTTGATTACCGGAACAATGGGATTACCGGTGGGGGTCCCTCTTCCAGTGGAAAACAGACAGATCTGGCATCCGCCGGCAACCATTCCCGCTACTGACGAGGGATCATTTCCAGGGGTGTCCATGATCACCAGACCCATATTTTTGTCCACCTGTTTCCCATAATCATAGACTTCGTTGACTGGGGTATGCCCTCCTTTGTGGATGCAGCCTAAGGATTTTTCTTCCAGTGTGGTCAGTCCGCCTTCTTTATTGCCGGGAGAGGGATTGCCTTCACGGACGTCATGGCCTACCAGCTTAATGGCATGTTCGTAATCATGTACGATCTGGTAGATCCGGTCACTGACCCGCTTATCCTTTCCCCGCTGCGCCAAAATATGTTCTGCTCCTATAAATTCCGTGGTTTCTGATAAGATCGAGGTTCCCCCTATCTCCACCATCCGGTCGCTGATTTCTCCGATCAAAACATTGGACGCCAAGCCGGAAGTAGGATCCGAACCGCCGCATTCCGTTCCTACAATCAGTTCAGACATGCTGTATTCTTCTTTTTGCAGTGCGGAGGCATCCATTGCCATCTTTCTGGCTACCCGGACAGCCTTTTCTATGGTTGCAATGGTGCCGCCATTCTCCTGTATAACAAAATGCTCAATTGGTTTGTTGGTCCGCTCCTTAATCGCATCCAAGACCAGATCCATCTGGCAGTTTTCGCATCCTAAAGAGATTACTACTGTTCCGTATACATTGGGGTTCGCCGCGTATCCGGCCATGACATCCATGGTGAACTGCTGATCGGAAGGAACCTGGGAGCATCCGTTTTGATTGTTAAAGGTAACAGCACCCTCCACTTGGGATGCAATGATTCTGGTTGTATCCGAGGCACAGACACTTGCAGGAAGAATCAGCAGTTTGTTGCGGATGCCGATCCTTCCGTCAGGTCTTTTATAACCCATAAAAGTCATTTCTTTCATTGTTTTCTTATCCATAATAACAGCCTCCTGTATGCAGTTTATAATTGCTCTCTGTGGTTTTCAACATTGTGGACATGTACATGCTGGCCTGCATGAATATCGGTGCCCGACAGACCGATATGCTCGCCGTATTTAACCACTGGCTCGCCTTTTTCCATATCTTTGATTGCAAACTTATGATAGATCGGAATTGGAGTCAAAGCCGTCAGTTTATGTAATTCGCCATTCTTGTCTAACCAGGCGAGCACACTACCGGCTTCCACAGGCTCAATCGCCACTGCAACGGTATCTTTCTCATCAATAATCATTGCGTTTGTCGTAACTTCACTCATCTTGTTCATCCTCCTTTTATTTTTCTTAATTATTTTCCACCGGTACATGCGGGCTGGTCTCAGTTTTAGCTTCCAACGGCATCTGGGGGCTGCCATATTTCTTTACCCAATAACTGGTCATCAAAGGCGCCAGAATCGCTGTAACAACCACTGCTGCCGCCACCTGCGCTGTTGCTCCGGCCACATAAGGTTCCAGGGCCGGGTCGGCCAGAGCCACGACAGCGGGCACAGCCACCGCATTGCCGGCTGTTGTGGCAACTGCCCACCCAGCATATCCGGGGCGTTTTCCAATTGCCCTGTCGCAGAATACAATAAACATGCCGCCAATAAATACGGTAATTAATCCTAAAAATACTCCTGGAACGCCGCCCCTGACTACATTCATAAGATTAATTCCAGCGCCCAGGGTCAATCCCACGAACGGAATCAGTACGGAACCGGCCGGGGACACAAAATCCGAGAATTTCTTATCCAGATTACCCAGAATCATTCCTACTAAAATCGGTATAATGGTTGCAATCAGTGCCTTAAAAGGAATATTAGCCAATCCAGAGGCGCCCAGTGCTATCATGGTAAAAAACGGTCCGTCATTCAATGCCAGCAATGCCATGGCTCCGCCATCCACATCATCACCGTAGGTTTGCATCAATGCAAGGTATACGGAGCCATTACTGTTTGTCACCGCACTGATAATTGCCAATGCTGACAGACCTAACACGCCTGCCGGTCCGAAGAACTTGCCAGCCACAATACCGATGGCCGCTCCGATAAAAAATTTAGAAAGCAGTAGGATGCCACCTCTCTTCAGCACCTTTCCGATATCACTGATCTGCAGAGTAGTTCCCAGGCAGACCAGTTGGATTCCCATGGCGGTCGCTGCTCCGGCATTAGAAAAAGTGGCCGTTGTCAAAGAGCCCAGTTGGAGTGCTGCAGGGAAAAACGTATTTAAAATAGCCCCGATCAGCAAAGGTACAATCATCATTCCGGCTGGAACTTTCTTTAGAAAATTCATTATCATAATTTTATTCCCTTTCCCTTTATATGTATTTACGTACGTCATGCGCATTTTCGTACATCTCAAAGAAAGAATATATTTATTTTCCATAAATGTCAATACGTTTTTTGCAGTTTTGACATTATATACAGATTTTATCAGTTTATATTGTTTATATTTACCAATGGCTTTCTTGAAATTGACTTTGGTATAATAGGAACAGCAATGATGAATAAAGGAGCAAACGATGCCTAATATTGAGCACAAACCAACGGAACGCGTTTTAAATATCTTGGAGCTGCTGGCGGCGAATCCATCCGGTCTCAGCATGTCGGATATTGCTAAGAATATTGATTCACCCAAGACGACCATCGCCCCTATTCTTCACACAATGGCCAGCAGGAATTTTATTGCATTTCATAAAAATACAAATTTGTATACGATTGGAATTGAGACCTATCTTTCAGGGATTACTTACTATGGTGAAAAGAGTGTCATGCAGTTTATAAAGACAGAGATGGAGTATGCAGTGAATGAGACAAATGAGATCTGCCAGTTCGGTATCCGCTCCGAGGACAGTGTTCTGTACATTGCAAAGGTGGATTCCAAAGAGGCGATCCGTCTTTCTTCCAGAGTCGGTAAACGATTCCCGCTTTATTGTACTGCGATTGGAAAAGCGTTGTTATACCGGGCCCCCTTTGAGAAAGTAAAAAGCCTTTATCCAAACGGTCTTCATCCACTCACGGAATATACGATCACAGACTTCGACCGTTTGTTTAAAGAGCTGGAAGAACTCAATGCCAGCAAATTTGCCTATGAGAAGAGGGAAACGAACACAGATATCTGCTGCTATGCCACCCCTATCTGCTGTGACCAGAAAACCATTGCCAGCGTGTCCATCAGCGTTCCAACTTACCGCGATACACCGGAAAAGGCCATGCAAATCAAGGGTGTTTTAAAGCGGATCGGAAACACCATTGAGCAGTACTTATTTGAGAACAATTTGGACGAGAATACATTCTGTGCTTATGACGGTATGTAATCAAAATGCAGGAGGCGAACATCACAAAAATCTCTTGGAAATGCAATTTAAGGCATTTTCCCAATAGGAAACTTATGTCCAAATTTAACCCTATAGGCAGAATTTAAGGCAAGAGAAAAGCCGTAGGATGCTAAAATCCTACGGCGAACTCAAAACACGAAGGGAGTGTTTCACAATGAAAATCATCATGACTTCATGCCAGGAGTTGCACTCCTGTTCTTTTTAAACTAAAGATCCAGTTGGATTATCATTTCAGACATTCTGCCCTATTCCCATTACTCCTTTTCAAATATCCAGCAGTCAGCATAGGCCCCATGATTGCACCATTTACTTCTCACTAAGACTTATTCCCATAATCCCTTCCTGCACTTCGTTGATCCTGTCATTGGCAATGATCGCTTTCCCCTTAACACCATCCAGACTATCGATCATCTCTCCATCCGGTACATTGGGGTAAGCTTCATGGGTGTACTTC
This sequence comes from Lacrimispora brassicae, assembly GCF_054772055.1. NCBI lineage: Bacteria > Bacillati > Bacillota > Clostridia > Lachnospirales > Lachnospiraceae > Lacrimispora > Lacrimispora brassicae. The sequence goes on from NZ_BRYH01000040.1 coordinate 34,136, forward strand.
AACACAGAATACTGAGTCTTGTTATCACCATAATAAGGAATAATTAAATCATGATAACCATTATCTAACTTATCACTGACAATAATTGGTTCATTTACTAACGTAAACTCCTGAGTAATGTGCAGTTTTCCACCATTTTCAGACAACAGCAATGCACTGCTTCCGCCGGTACCGCTGGTATAGGGACCCGTAACCATAACAAATATTTCATTTTTCCCATCATCATTCAAATCAATATAGTTATAGAAATAATGTGTTGTTTCATAATAATCCTCCGGTACCTCCATATCTTCAATGATCAGATCTCTCAGTTCTTTAAACGGCTTTGTCTCTGCTTTCATGCCTGAGATGCCTTCCGGCAGCTTCAGCATTGGTATTTCATCTGTTCCGGCCTTTACGTTATCAGCAACTGTAGATACATTGGAAACCGATGTTTCTTTTGAATCCGCTTTTTCAGAATATGTTCCTTCTGTCTCTGCCGGCTCTTTCTGGGTTGTTTCCTCTGATACGTTTGCAGTATTATTATCATTCTGCAGGTTTGATGTTTTATTCCCGCAAGCACTTATAGACAATGTCACAGCAAATGCAAGACTTCCTAATAGCAGCATTCTGTAATTTTTGTTCTTCATTTTTAAATCCTCCATTTGTTTTTTTATGTTATACTGTATTTTCACAAATGAATGTAACAAACTTGTATAATCTCTACGGATTTTTTAAATATTTTTCCCACTGCATTTTCAAAACATCATTTTCTTTTCCTATGGGCTGAATAGATAGCAGCTTACCGCTCTCTTCTTCCAACGTAATCTGATATTTGATATCATTTATTGTGAGGAAGCCTTTCCAAATCAGCATAGAACTTGACGGTGTCTCCGAGTCAATTAACAGGTAAGGGGTTATATCGATCTCATTTAACAGGGGACCATATAAACTGGCTTCTAATACAGGTATCTTGCACAGTTCCCGGAAACATTGTCTGCGCGCCTCATATAAACTATACCTGTCTCCTGTTTTTAGTTCGGTATGCTTTAGATCGGCATTGCCGTCAGTTAAGAGCTTCAATTTTTCTTCCAGGGTTAAGGCATTATTTTCTACTCTGTCCATTTTAAAAACGGTCATGTCCATCTCTTTTATCTCATGAAACAGCTTCCGGTCCTGATATTGAAAATAAAAATATGGAAAGATCAGGATTCCAAAAGCTAAGATACCTATCTTGGTTATATATAATACATAGTTAAACATCCTGTTCATCCACAAGTCCCTTCCATATCAATGTTACCGTAGTTCCTTTCCCAACTTCACTTTCAAACAGCATTTCGCCATTATGAATATTCATAATGTTGGAACAGATCGCTAACCCCAGGCCGGCTCCCCCCTCTGCTCTGGAACGGGATTTATCCACCCGGTAAAAAGCTTCCTGAATTTTAGATATTTCCTCTTTTGGCATTCCAATGCCGTTATCTCTTATGGAAATCCACACATTCCCGTTCTTACAGCCAGATTCTATGGTAATTTCGCCATTGATTCCAGCCGCTTTTCCCCCATTGTCCAATATATTTAATAATACATTTTTCATAAGTTCCATATCTGCTCTTATGGGAAAATCTGCTGAAGACTTTTTTACAGTAATATTCTTTTTGTCAAAGACCGGTTTCATCGCTTCCAATGCGTCTTCCAACAAATTCTGAACCCTGCTGACGGTATAATTGGGCATTGCGTTTTTTTCTATTAATAGCTGCATCATCCTGTTGGAAAGTGCTTCCAGCCTCTTTCCTTCTGAAATAATATAGTTTACCGCATATAGGAAATCTTCTTCTTCCATTTTGCTTCTCTTTATTAAGTCTGCATATCCTATCATAGCAGTAAGGGGCGTTCTGATCTCATGCGCCAGGCTTCCTGCCAACTCTTCCTGCTTTTTTGCTGTTTCCTTCAGCAACCGGATTTTTTCTTCCAATTGCTCTGCCATGCTATTAAAATCAGATGCCAGAATTCCGACTTCATCCTTTTCCTTATATTCCACTCTCTCAGTATAATCCCCTGATCTGACCTTTTTAACTGCATAAATCAATTTATGAATTGGATCTGTTAATTTTATAACATTCACTGCATTGATCAACGCACTTAAGGTTCCTACTACGATCACGGTTACAATAAAGATTCTTTGCTGCTCTGCTTTCTCCATAAAAATCTGTGTAAGGTCTTTATGAATCTCTATGATAACAGGTTTTTCCAACAGTTCTGTCAGAACCGACATTTGCAAAAAATATCTATTTTCATTCTTTGCTACACCGTATACAATCTTATAAGGAGATAATCCGTCTGCCTCTCTATTTAAAAATTCTGCATCATTGTTCTGAAAAAGCACCGTCCCGCTGTCATCCCTTATTCTATAAGATCCCTCTTGCCAATTGTCCTTCAAAATATCAATTGCTTCTTCAATGCTTTTCATCGGTTCCTTATACAACGTACTGCTGTCATTTGCAAGCACTGTTACCAATTCTCTATGAATGTTTTCAATATTTTCTTTTTCCCTTTCTACTTCCAACAAATATGTTTTGTGGAATGTCATTGACAGCAGTACAACCCCTTCTAATGTTAAAGAAAATAGAACCACCAGAAAGGTATTTGAAAATATTTTCCAGGAAAGCTTCATTTATTCCTCCAAACGGTATCCTATTTTAAACACGGATACCAATTGATCATATAAATCTAATTTTTTACGCAGCCTTTGTATATGCATATCCACTGTCCTGCTGTCTCCGGTATACTCCCCTTCCCATACCTTCTCATAGATCTGCTCTCTGAATAATGCCAGATTTTTATTGCTGATAAACAGCACCAACAATTTAAATTCTTTTTCCGTAAGAGTGATCTCCTTTTCATCCTTTGTGACCTTGTGAGATGATACATTCACAGAAATATCTTTATAAGTCAGGATCTCATCTGTTTTATAATACCGTCTAAGCACATTTTCGATCCGGACCTGCAGTTCCTCAATCTGAAAGGGTTTTGTCAAATAATCATCAGCCCCCAGCTTAAAGCCCTTTACTTTGTCCTGTACACTTCCTTTTGCAGTTAAAAAAATTACCGGGATCTCCATAGGGCGAATAAATTCCATTAATTCAAATCCATTGGCTTTGGGCAGCATAATATCCAGAAGAATCAAGGAATACTTTTTTTCTAAAATTTTATTTGCCGCTTCTTCCCCGTCATAAACCTGTTCACACTCATACCCCATGGCTCTCAAGCTTAGCTTGATGAAATCAGATATGGGCTTTTCATCTTCAACGATCAAAATATTATGCATTTTTATTTCCTCTCTATCCAGCTTCCCTTTTCCCAATTAACAGGACAGGTAGAAAAACTAATTCATGGTATCTGCCAACAGCCTTCTGCTTATTATTTCATATTGTTCCTCTTACTATATAAATAAACATATATATGTATCAATCTTGTAAAAATCAGTAAATAGCATAACCAAATAATAATACGTAATTTTATATAATACAACATAAAAAAGACCCCACATTGCTCATGCGAAGTCTATTTTATCACCGGACACTCTTTTCTGCTGCAAAATCACATTTTTTCATCAGGCCTGATTTTGAGCAATTGAACTTGCAATTCCCTTACGCCTGCACCACCATGCCACGCCCAAAGGTTCCAGTTCACAAAATTGTATCGCTTCATTGTACCATATGATAGCAAGCCCCACTGGTTTTCCCTCCTGATCAAAGGCAACTAAATCCAATGGAATAGCTATTCAGTATCAGCTTTTCAATCTGATTAAAATATTCATCGGAGTAATATGAAAACTTATATGCCAAATGTATCACCCTTCTTTATGTATGAATTGTTTGCCCAACCAATTGTTTGAATTATAGATGCTGAATAAACATAATGGTCTGTTACATTAATTTTCCATTGGCTCATTTCTTTACGAAACAAGCCACTCTTTTGCCTTTTCAAGATCATCTATACATGTCATCATAAACGAAATATCTGCATTTCTCTTTTTAATATAGCTTTTCATTTTTAAATTCAGTCCTACAAATACTACTTTGCGCAACGGCCTGTTTAACATGACAAAGCGGTCAACGATCAGTTCTAAAATGTCCCTATCAACCGTCGATTCATCAAGAACAACTGCAATAAAGGAACTGGCAGACGGTCTGCTGATTTGTATCAGGTCCTGCTCAAATTTCTGCTTTAACAATTCCTTTTCACCATAAAGGGAATCCAAATGCTCACACCAAATTTCTCCACCATTATAAAATAAGGAAAATGACTTTTTCTTCAAACCAGGCTCGTACCTCTCCATCAAATAATCTCCAATCAGATTTTTCGTTCCATACAAATAGAATCCGGCATGTCCGCATACTGCCCATAATTTGGTACAACTTTATATCCTGCCTTTTTGTACATACAGCAGGCTGCTTCTAACGGTTTTCCGGTCTCCAAAATGCACCAGCGGTATCCTTTGATTTTTGCCTTTGCCTCTAATCTCCGAACCAATTCTGCACCCAGCCCCATCTTTCGATGCGACGGTTCTACATATATTCGTTTTAATTCCGCATGATCTTCGTCATACATTTTAAAGGCACCACATGCAACTGGCTCTCCTTCCCGATATGCCACAATCACGTCATGAATACTATCTCTTTGATTATACTGTTCATACTGACCTCTCTGAAATTTTCCTCCAACAAGTTCATCGAGATCACTGTCCAATCTGCTGCAAAGCATTGAAAAATCCTGATCTTCTCCATCCGTATCTTTAAACTCCAATTCAGATAGATTCAGCAAGTCCGCTTTTGATTTTTTGCTGAATTTACCAATAACAGCACCATATGCTTCATCAATCATCTGAAACAGCATCTCTATATCCGAGAACTCATTCAAATTAACGGTATTCCAATATGGCTGCTGAAGCGGAGGGCAGTGATATCCCCGGATTACAATCTCCGGATAAAGCTGCCGATAAAGATTTGCTTTATCTGGCTCACATTTTAACGTTATTTTATAAAATTCTTCTTCCGGATTAAGCTGAGCAAATATTTTGCCCATAACCTTATAACAGATTGGATACTCTCCAAATGGTCTTGCCTCATATGCGCCTGGGTGATTCAAGCAGTATTTTTTTATTGCTTCGATTACTTTTGTATTATTCTCCATGCTTTGTCTCCTGAATTGATGTTAATCTACATGATTCATAATTCTTCTGTTTGATACAAATCCTTTCAACAGAACTGGTATTCTGTCAATTGAATCAGAAACAACTGTCACAATTCCACAAGTAACATTTCTGACAACAGTTTACCCATAAAATTACTTTTCTTCTTAATGTTTATATCTGTTATCGCAGGTTATTAATAATATGAGGTGACTTTTTTAGCGCAGTGTAAACATAATGGGAAGTTGCATTAACTTCTCCGTTTGCTCATTTCACGAAGCATCAATAGAAATCACAATATACTTTCCAATCAGATTTTTGCGAATTATAGAAGAAATAGAAATTTCCACTATCTACAATATTAAACAAGGCTTTTGCATCTGATGAGATTTGCATAACAAATTCATACCCATTATAAAAGTAATATCCAGATTGGCAAAAAGCAGGATAACCACCAACTTTGTGCTTGGCATATATTTCTTCGCATATATCATCAAAATAATCTATTCCTTCGGTTGTCTCTAATTGAAGTATTATATTTTCAATTTCTTCTGGAATTCCGCCACCATCCCAACAGGGATAATCATTTTCTATCAATTGAGGCATGAGTGGAAAAGGCTTTATAATATCAGTTTGATACTTGCATTGAACTAACTGTTCTAATGAACTATATGTACGAATACAAAACCAAGGACTCAAATCTTCTGATATAAAGTTATCCCAAACATCTTTTGACATAAATATTGTAACAAGCTCAATTCCAGCCAATTCTAACGGTAAAAAAGGCAAGTTTTTTAAGAAAATTGTTGCGATAGGAATCATGTTATTTTCTCGTTTATCTTTAGGAAAACTTTCACCTTCATACTGCCAACAAACACTGCCAATCCAACTTTCAAGTAATTCACCGGTTGGTCTTTTCCCCCCTGTTTCAAAAACAATAGCTTTTTTTGAAAGTTTTTCCTTTATTTCTTTTACGTTCATATCTGGCACACCTCTTACGTATTGTATAAATAAAATGTATTTCTTATTTTCTTGATAATGAATACTTATAAACATAATGGGAAGTTTGTTTCACTTCGCAATTGGAGACAACTATGAGGCAAATCAACCTACAAATTGGATTTGTAGCTGACTTATCTGAACATAGACTCTAAAAAAAGAATCTTTTTTTTGGCTGCATCCACCTTAACATGCATTCCATATGGAATTACACATCTTGGAGTTGCATGTCCAAAATTAACATTATATAGTATTGGCAGCTCCTTATTATCAATCACTTCAGAATAAACGGCTTTATATTCTTCATAATACATCTCATCTTGTGGTTTTCCAACAAGAATACCATTTACAACTTTCAATATTCCCCGTACTTTCAAGGCCAGTAATTCTTTTTTCAACATAGCTGGAGTTGGTTTTTCTTCACAGGTTTCAATAAATAGAATTTTACCTACCCATTCATCTAATGAAGGGAATAATCGATACTTTTCGCAAACCTCTTTTTCATCTTTATATCTGGTAGATGTAAGAATATCATATAGACTTTCCAAACATCCACCTAAAAGCCTTCCTTCAAATACACCTGCACCTTGTAACAGTTCGAAGCCCCTACTTTCTCTGCGGATAACCCGTTCTGTCCCTATTGCTTCTCTTGAAAAATCTGTTCTTTCTTCATACCATATTGGGCTAGATACAATTTCCTTGCATTCAACACCTTCAAAATACATTCTAAATGCGTTTTCTGTATAGGGAAGCATTTCATTTGCAATCTCTCCTAAATCACATATGAAATTAGGACCATAATAAGTCAATAACCCCATCTGATAAAACATGAGATGGTTGATTGTTGTATCAGAAAATCCTGTAAATAGCTTAGGATGTGCTTGAATGGCCTGAAGAAATTCTTTATCTTCTAATAAATATGGTAACAATTTGTAGGTATCATCTCCACCAATCGCACAGATAATCCCCTCTATTGAATCATCCATGAATGCCTGTTTTAAATCAGAAGCTCGTGCCTCTGGATGTTGCTTTAAATATTCAATTCCTTTTCGTGAGTTCGGCATAAATACCGGATCTAAACCATATCTTTTTAAGCGTTTTGCTCCTATCTCAATATTGTGGCTACAAAATTCTTCTCCTAACATTCCACTTGAAAGGCTAACAATCGCTACCCTATCACCTTTCTTTAATGCCTTAGCCTTTATCATCCTTTCATCCTTTCTGTATTACTGTGGATTACTTTCATCTTGCAATGTAATTAATGTAACTTTTAATTCTGATTTTTCACTTGCCAAAGACTGGAATACATGCTTGTTTTTTCTACATTGACTCTTCAAAGTAAATTCCGGTTTTGTTTGTTGCTTTTTATTGCCTTATAAATACAATGGGGAGTTGCATTAACTTCTCCGTTTGCTCATAATATACAGTCGATGATCATTCACGTCCAAAAATCATTTATATCCATAGATTATATATGCTCCGTTTTCCAATTCATAAGGAATATTATACTTTTTTAATATTTTGATGAACTCCAATTCCGCATCATGCCAAATTTTCTTTTTTACTAGTTGCCCTCCCTCCAAAGAAAAAAATTTCGGTCGCACAATTACCCATTCAAGTGATTTGTAATTAAGATTATTAAAGCTTTCATCATCGTAACTGCAAAACGAAGATGGGCCACTATCATGGATTAGATGCTGAACATATTCTTTGTTTATATATCCGTCTTCATCAAATAGCGTTTTATAGTCATAGGGCGGTTCAAATGGCATCTCTTCTAGCATGGCCGCTCTGAACTCGCTCCATTTCGTATCATTCATAAAACTTGTCAAGCCTCTGCGGACAATAATTTCTTGTATCGCTTCACGTTCAGTCTTTTTATTTTTGTATTTTCCTGACTGAATATCTCTCACGCAATGTTCCACAGCCTTTAGAATGTGCTCATTCGCTTTTGAGAAAAGCTGTGAATAAAAAGAAGTCCCATCTCGTCCAACCGTAAGATAATATGCTCCTGTATATTTATTTTCTCGGATTTTTAGGTAGATACCACTGTTCCACTGTACAGAAAGAAAATAGCTTTCATCATCATTCTTTTTCTTTACACCATCACCAAAATCCAATTCATCAAAATAATCTACGGTTAGTTTTGAGTGTGTGTCACCCACGTTAAATCACCTCGCTTGTTGCATAAATTATAAATAATTTGTATTTCTTTTATTCTTATAATGAACTGCTTAATAAATATAATTGGAAGTTGAAACTCTCTACATTTATGATTTATCCGTCTAAGATATAAATTCTGTTTTCTTATTTTACCAACTTTAAAGTTGTCTATCTAATTCACTTTTAAAATCACCTTAAAATCTACAAAACATTACTTTTTATCATAAATTGGTAGCTTAACAGAAAGTAACTCTGCCCTATTCCTTATTTGTTCTATCATATCCCTAGCTACTCTTTCAACTTCCTCGATTGTTGGTTTAGAATTCATGTCTTTATAGTTAGCGCGTCTATCCTTCCAAGGAGTTTTAAAATCTATAAAACATTGTAACGAATACTCAACCATATGATCATTTATCCATTCGTGTATCTTGGGAAACTCCCCTTTAGCCCTTAGATAATAGATATCTGGAAAATCGTTATCCCTATGATACTCACCCTTCCCAGAATTACTTTTCCACTTATTCTTCCATCCATTAAATCCCTTCGGTGCAGGCATTATATTTGCTATACTGTGTTGCATATCAGCCAATGTATCAAATGTTTTTTTATGATTAGGTGCAAATACCTGTTCTCCCTTTTCCAAACTCTCTAATATATCTGAGTCACATCTCGTTTCTTTTCCTCTATACGAAGCATCGTAAATTTTAATCACATTCCAACAATTAAAAATAGTATCTTGGCTTTCTGGAACACTGCCATACAATTGAACAGATATCCACCTCGTATCTTCGTATGTTAGTGCCGAATCTGGATGTCTTTGATTATTATTACATCTGTAACTAAGCAATCCTTTTACGCCATTCTCCACTATTTGAGGATTTTCAGGAACAAGCACATTTCTAACACACCTAAGTAAATCTTCTTTTTGATCAAAACGCATTTATCATCACCTTCTTATTCATTCACAAATTCAAAGTTACCTTTGTGATAGGCTTTATAAATATAACGGGAAGTTTGTCTGCTCTATAACTTGGAAGTTTTCTCTAATCCACCATACGTAATTTAAAAGTCACACATCAGCTCCCATTTAACTCCGAAGCTATCCTTTACAGTACCGATTATTACCATGTACGGTGGTCTTTCAAGTGGCTTTATTACCTCTCCGCCATCGCTAAGTACAGAAAAGGCCTTTTCAACCTCTTCTGCTGTATCAAACCCGATAATATGAATCACTTCCTTTGTAAGTTCCACTTCCGCTTCATCGGATAGATCATTCATCCTTACCTCTTGTTCACCAAACATAATCTCGGAATGATAAACTAATGATTCCTTTGCCGCATCATGTCCAGCAACCAACAAATTCAGATCTATTTGTTTCTTTTTTCCATATTCCCTTATGCTTCATAAATAATAATGGGAAGTTTGAATGGCTTCTGATTATGCTTATAACAGTGGGTTATAAATATTTATGTAATAACTCTTTAGGAATATGACAATAGTCATTAGAGCACCTATCTAATCTATCTTGATGTTCATCTGCACTTTTAACGTAATTCATAAGTGGCAGGACTTCCACTACAATTTTGTTCCTATCTGCTCTTTCTGTTATATAATTCTTGGCATCTTCCAAATGTCGAGGCACTTTACTATATACGCCTGTGCGGTATTTTTCCCCCACATCATTACCTTGTTTATTCATACTGTAAGGATCTATAATCTCAAAAAAATAATCCATTAGTTGAGAAACAGTTACAATTTCAGGGTCAAATTCTGTTTTTACACATTCAGCATAACCATCATACTCGCCTTCGAGAGTATTTGAATAACCATTTGCTCGTCCTGCTTGAGTATTAATAACACCTTTTAGTGTTTTGATAAATGCTTGTACACCCCATAGACAGCCACCTGCAAAATATATTGTTTCAACCATAGTATTCACCTATTTTCTTTTGTCAAATATAAATAATCTAGACTATAGCTTTTTACTCTGCACTGATACATCATAAATATAATGCGCATTTAAAGTTGTATGAGTAATCCGACAACATTATTAACTTAATGCGTTCTTTATTTCTCCAAAAACTCTGCTTACTTGTTCATCGTTTCCATTTAAGTTATCAAAATATAAAATACTTAAATTTTTGATAGCCCTTGTTATAGCCACATATAATAAATTTCTTGCTTCTTCGGTTTTTTCATCATTATTACCATTTGTTTCTGATTTTTCTGATATTACTTTAAGCAATCGGTCAAAATAGTAATTATCTCTTCCAAACTTAGAGTTCATAAATATAATTACATTGTCAAATTCTCTACCTTTGGTTCCATGATAAGTATGATAAACCACATTGCCATCACTTTTATCTATTAAGAATTTATACCATAAGTAAAAAAAATTCATATCGATTTCCAAAAATTTGTCAACTTCAAATTTGTATCTTGCAATTTCATCATCTGTGCTATTTTCTTCATTATCTGAAATATATAATTGATCTAATATAAAGGATTCAAATTCCTGAAAAGAGCTAATTTTTTCACCTATGATATATGCTACACATTTATCATAATTTCTATCACCACATTTATAGTTTTCAAAAAGATTTATGGTATAAGTTTTAAGGGTTTGTCCGGTTATATTAGTTAATTTTGATATCAGTTGTCTTAACATAGTTATATCAATTTCATCAACTTTTTTACCAAAAGGAATTACGTCTAATATCATAGTATCATCTAATATTATTTTGTGTTTGAAATCCAAAATACGAAATAGTAGATTTTGTACGATTCCTAGCTTGGTGGTATCCAAACTTAAAATATGATCCCTTAACATTTCATAACGCTTTCCTTGTTTATACCAGACGGAATCTTTAAAGAAATTATATATATTACCAAATCCACTAAACTCAGCAACACGTTCATTTGTTAGCTCAAAACAATGGAGCTTATTTTCTTTAGTTATATTCCATCGTTCTATATGTGCCTTAATAAAATGTTCTCGTTCCATCTCCAAATTGTAAAAACTCACACTTCCAGCCGGAAAGTCACTGTAAATCGTTTCTTGCAGAAGATCATCATTTCTGACGCTATTAGAAATAGCAATTATTTCGCTGGCAGATCGTCTATTAAATTCTTTTTTTATTCTTTCTAGTCCCGAATGATATTTGCTAAATGAGTCTCCGACACCTTTGTCGTAAATATTTTGTTTTTTATCACCGTAATAACCTATTATACATTTGTGATTTACAACTTTTGAATACGTCTCAATTCTAGATAATGTGTTGACCACTTTTGGGTCTGTATCCTGATACTCATCCACTAAAATATAAGGATACTGGTCAAAAATTATTTGCTTTAAAATGTTATTATTCTCTATAATTTTTTCGACATATTCCAACAAGGTTTCATGACTAATCAGCATTGCGGCAAGCCTATCATTATTAAACCTTGCATCATACTTTATCTTTTTGTACTTATCATCCTGCGCTTCAATTTTTTCGATGGATATATTATAACTACTCATTTTAAAAAGATTATCAATTATTTTTTTAAAATTACCTACATTCTTTAATATTAGTGGAAATGCCTCATTAATATCTAAGAACGCAGCTTTAAAGTCAGATGCACTGCCACCCTTATATTTATAATATGTTCCTTTTTTCTTAAGCAACATACTCGTTAACAACTCTTTTTCATGATCCAACAATTTAATATACTGTTCCGCCCATTTTTCATTATCTAAGTTGATTTGAATTAGTCCTACTTCTGCTTTGAGTTTATCTAAATGAATTTCAACAAGTTGCTTTTGATATGGGCTTATAATATCCCAAGCCCAATTATGAATCGTAGAAACTTCGATTAGATTTGTATTACCTAAACGTTCTTTAATTTCTTTGGCAGCAACATTCGTAAATGTAATACACAAAGCTTTTTGTTTATGAAGTTTTAGTTCTGTCCCATACCGAACTAAAATATGTTTTAAAGATTGTACAAGTGCATAGGTTTTTCCCGCCCCAGCTCCTGCATCAAAAACAAAACTCTTGTTAGCATCAATACATCTTACGATCTCTTTAAATACATTTTCCTCTTTTGTTCTATTCTCATCTAAAATATGCAAACTGTTATAATCCATTTACTTTTCCTCCAATTTTTCTTGCAAAAAATTGATTCCATCAGCTATGTAGTTTGGAAGTTCTGGGATTAAAGCATCGTTACTGCAAGTTAATATTTCATATAGCAAGGTGTTAGCAAAATCACTTTTATCGTTTGAGAGCTTACACTGGAATTTATAAGAGTTTTTTAATACTCCTCCATTTTCAATGATATCGCTATATATCTGTGGCTTTATTAGCTTTAATACTTTATGTAGCATTTCATTCTGATAATTTTTTAATATAAAGGCTTCTTCAAAGCTAGTTGGGTAGTAATTTTGAATAGGTTTTATCTGGCTTAACACCATCAGACTTTCATTAGTCACATATTCAGAAGCGATAATATCTTCAATTTTATTGCTACCATAAAAATGTACCAGTGTATTATTTGTAGTTGAGCGATCTTTTAGGTTGCTTTCGTCAATCTGTTGATAAATACGCGGCTTCTCTGGATGCGTCTTATCTTCTTCATTTCTCTCCCATTTCGCTCTTTTTATATCAATATCGGTGATAATTAGTGTAGGTATAGATAGTATGTTAATAAGACCTTCATATACTTTAGCATGAGCACCATCCACTAAGAAGACGGATATGTAGTGTTTATTAAGATTAGGATTTTGAGATATATAATATTGAAGCAGTGTATACTCGGTAATGCCCTCAACAAAAATTACAGCATCAGCAAAAAACATTTCCGAAACCTTAAACTTTATATGTTTCTTTAAGAACTTAAGATTGTCAAGCTCTTTTGTTTTACGTACTTTCGCTTCATCTGCCTCTCTTGCAGTCTGTTCTTCTTCTGTTTCTGCGACGTCTTTGTCTTTTGCGATCTGTAACTTATCGTCACTTTTCTTCTTGCTGGATATAAGTTTCTCTAAAACAATACCGTCATTCAAGCAAACCGCTGTTGCGCAATTTTTACTATTTGTGATATAAGCAATATTATCAAACTTTTCACCCATATAGATTTTACTATTTAAAACATGTGCCGAATGAGTTGTTATAATTATTTGACTATTTACATGTTTATTGCCCGATTCTAATAGTGATGAAATCATATCATTTATATTTTTTATAAATAGCTCTTGCATTTGTGGATGCATATAGGTTTCGGGCTCTTCAATTGCTATTATGTTAATTTGACTATTAAATGATGTAGTAGGATATTTTTCAATATATTTGATTATCTCTGCTACAATCATCATAAGGCTTGTATAGCCTAACCCAAATTGATTTTCAGGTATGCTGTTTTCCAACTCCATATATTCGTATGTTAGTACATTTTGGATGATTTTTTGGAAACTTAAATCTGATTTTAATAAAACTTTGCACTTATCTCCTGATAGCATTTGACCAATTGAATTATTTATATTTTGAGTATGATTCTCTGCAATATTCTTTGTCAGCGTTTCATTTATATCAATAATGCTATTGTCTAATTCATCAGCGATTTTTGTATCTACTACATTTTTATATCGATAATCAACAATCTTACTAAATGCATTTGATAAACAAGTATTATTTATAATTTTATTAGCAGATATTGAAGTAATTTCAATCAAATTATTCAGTGTGAATCCGGTTCTCTTTTCATCATTTGAATTATAATATGATATTTCAAAGTCGCTTTTATCGATCAAATCGAGAAATCTGTCAAATTGCTGTCCTTTGAAGTCTTTACTGATAAACGTTTTTAGTTCATCAATAAATATTTCAGTATTGCTAATTGTCCATTTAATATTTATATCTATTTCTGATTTTGATACATCTTCTATTGACATGAATGGTATTATATTTGTCAATATATCATCTGTGTTATTGTCCATTGACACGGTAATTTTAAAACTTATTATTGGAACTTTCATATGCTCAGTATCTTCTAAGTAATCAAGTGTATATAACTGTAATAGCTCTTTGAGATAATTAAAATTAAAATCCAAAGAGCTAAATCTTCCGCCTTTAATTAGCTTTTCTAAGCAAGATATAACGGTAGTTTTTCCACTATTATTTTTACCGATGATTAAAGTAGTTTTGGGTGCAATATCTATCTTGTTGTATTCATCTTTATCTTTACTATAATCACTAGCACAAACAAATTCTATTGTATTATTTGTCTCACGAAATTTCCTGAAATTATTCATTGATATGCTTTTAAGATACATTTTTCTTCCTCCAATACTCTACTTCATAATTTACCAAAATTGATATTCAAAACGCCAATTCGTCAACTTAGGACATTGCTTTACAAACTGCACATTATTGCTATAATATCTAAAACTAAATTATAAGTCTAAATATTCTACTGCTAATAATTATACATCAAATAGTTTTTATTTACCAGAATATGGAAACAAAAAGCAGATTTATAGTAAAAAAAACGTCCAAACTCTTAGCGGAACCTTTATTGAACAATTAACTGCAGTATACTTCCTTCGAATAACATAGATACAAAAAACCCACATTTCATTAGTGCAATATTAATTTAATTGTTTTGCCTTACTAAACTAAAAACAGCCTCCTAACATAGCTGGATACAAAAGCCATGTTGGAGACCATTTTTGTTTATTTATTATCAGAATCTTTTATTTCTTAGTTCTCCTGCATGATTCCATTTGCAGAAAAATAATAGGTTACTCCGTTAATGATCTGTGTTCCGGTGACAGCAAGCCCATTTTTGTAGTACAGATACTGACCGGAATCGTTTTTCGCCCAGCCTTGGGCGGTTTGGGGATCAATCGCCAGCTTAATATACCGTTCCAGAATAACAGCCGCCTGGGCACGGGTAATATCGCCTTTTGGATTAAAGCTGCCGTCCCTTTCTCCCATCATAACACCAGCCTTCTGCATGGCTATTACCGCAGCTTTTCCTTCGCTTCCCATGCTTTCATGATCCGTAAAGCTGAATTGAGAGCGGGTAACCGGCAGGGAAAAACCGGTGGCTCTGGCATAGTTCTGCATTACTGCAGCCATTTCCTCACGGGTAACTGCAGCATCCGGTGCAAACACATCAGCACCGGCTCCCTGGACGATTCCATTCTGATGTGCCCATTCCATATAAGGTGCCGCCTTATTGCCTGCCACATCAGTAAAGCTGCTGCCCGTATAGCTGCTTACATCAGCCTCTGCCAGCTTCCCAAGGGCGGCTGCCAGCGTTCCTCTGGTCAGAACAGCATCCGGTGCAAACCCGGAATCAGAGGCACTTTCCATCAATCCACGCCCAGCAATATAATCAATGGATTCCCTGGCCCAATGTTTTTCTGTATCCGCAAACGCCGGGGCGGAAGCCATGTATCCCACACCGTAGACGGAAAAATGATTTGTCACGAAGAGGATCTGCCTGTTATTTCCATCATATACCGAATTTGCAATCCGGCTGATCCTTCCGTTGCCATCCACATACACCCCGTACAAACGTCCCTCGGCCTCATTGTTTCCTGGTATGTAGGGAATCCCAATGACAGCAGCTCCCTCATTTAAACTTGTGACCGTCAGGGTTTCTCCGTCTTTTACGGAGCGAATGGTAATATCATAGCAGTTGCGGACACCGCTTATGTCAACCGGTTCCATTGCGATGGT
The DNA here is from genome assembly GCF_054772055.1 of Lacrimispora brassicae. Lineage (NCBI taxonomy): Bacteria > Bacillati > Bacillota > Clostridia > Lachnospirales > Lachnospiraceae > Lacrimispora > Lacrimispora brassicae. Next base: position 50,195 of record NZ_BRYH01000040.1, read on the forward strand.
AACATCAGCCCCGCTTTGCCTGCAGATTTCTTCCACCGCCTTCTTATTGAGTCCTATGGTCACAAGAGTCCCATTTAAATCAAGGCTTTGCACATTTGCGCTCACAAGACGTTCCAGTGTGTTCTTTGAAAATGCCGCAGTCAGGGATCTGGCGTCTTTCGGCAGAGCCATATTGATTGCTATGGAAATTCCGTTTGCTGTCTTTCCCTGCACTTTGGCATCCGATTGTGCCCTGGCGATTGCATCTGCAATGGTCTGATCCGAAACAGAGACACTGGCAGAACCATTCTCTCCCACATTCGCTGTCACTGCAACATCTGCCTTGACAGGCCGGTCTGTCAGATTGGCAGAGGATTTTGTTTGTGTGGTGGCAGAAGCGCTCTCATTGGAAGAATCGCGACTGGAAGCGCCACCGTCTGATGAGCCACTGCCGGAAGTATCCCCACCGGATGAACCACCATCCGATGAACCACCATCTGATGAACCTCCATCTGATGAACCTCCACCCGATGAACCTCCACCCGATGAACCTCCACCCGATGAACCTCCATCTGATGAACCACCGTCCCCGGAGCCGGCCGCTCTGTCTTTGAATACTACCCCGTCTTCATCTGAGGAATACTGAAAATCACGGAGAGTAATTTCAGAAGGAATTGCAGAGCCCAGTTCTTCTAACATGCTGCCTGCTCTTTTTATCATTTCTGCATCTGCTTTATTTGCGTTCAGAATTTCTGCAAATTCCGGACGTTTCAGATCGGACAAGCTTTTTCCTTCCAGACCAACTACTGTCCCTTTCCCGTAGTTGGTACCGGAAACAACAGTGCCAACCCCTTTGGCCGGAAGAATTTCCAGGGAACCGCTTATCTGCTTTGCTTCATTGTTATAATAAGCCCGTTCCACGTATCCAATTCCTGAAACTCTTCCCGAAAAGCCTCCGATATCTACGGTTGTATTCGCCGAAACCAGTTCAACGCTGGCATAATTATTGATTGCAATGCCGGCATTCATACCGGAAATTCCACCGATCTGGATCCTGGCTCCATTTCCTTTGCCCTTGATACTGCCTGAGGCATAGTTATTAATGATCAGAGCCCTGTTAGGAAGTGCACTTATACCTCCCGCATAAGCATAGCCATCCCTGCTTTCACAGTTAATTCCAACCTTTGCATAGCTGTTTGCTATGGTTCCTCTGTTGATGGCCCCGATCAGGCCTCCACTGTCGTTTTGCTTTGCAGTATAGCTGTTAATCGTTCCTTCTGCATAACAGAAATCAACGTACCCGCCGTCACCTGCATTTTCAATAGAATATCCTGACAGTATTCCTGCATAGGCAATGGAATCGCCCAAATACTTCTGGTAAATTGATGCATCTTCGATTCCAAGATTTTTAATCCTGGCCGCTTCCAGATTTGCAAAAAGTCCCACCGACTTGCAGTACATTTCCGGATTTTCCGAAGAACCCACTGTCATATGGCTTATTACCTTGTTGTTTCCATCAAAGGTTCCCCGGAAGCCATAAACTCCTGATCCCCCCGCTGGAATCCATTCAATTCCATCCAGAGAAATATTATTCCCAAGTTTCACATACTTCCCTTCATAATGCTCGTCTTCATTTAAAGAACCGGCGAACGCCATCAACTGCTCCGGTGTGTTTATGAGGTATGGATTCTCTTTTGTGCCATTTCCTGCTGCAAAAATGGAATCAGAAACATATCCGTATCCCGTAATATCCCGTATGGATGCCTTCTGTGCCGCAACTGCGATTGCACTTTTTAAAGCCTTCCCAAGGTCACTGTCACTGCCTGACTGGGAATAATTCTGAGTCGATATTACGGAGGCTATGATTTCAGGGGAAATGGAATCCAACTGGCTTCCTTCGCTGTGCTTCGTTATATGGATATCTGAAATACGCGCTTCCGCTACCGTCATTTTTACATAAATATATTCTCCGCCCGGCCCTTTGGCTCTTCCATAATAAGTGCCGTCGGCCACATCAAGAGCATCCGGTTCAAATACCGGAGTCATATCTTCATAAATCGTTGTTACCGTTTCTCCCACAGGCATAACAACGTCATTTTCCAACTGCCATTCTTTCAGCTTCATGAATCCAGGAAGACCCATGGCATTCTGATTTCCCACATTGGAACTTTCTCCGTTTACAAGATCCAGAGGAAAAGCATTGAAATTGCTGTTTAAAAGATCGGCAAATGCCTGACTCTTCATAAATGACAGCTCTTTTGCCTGGATTCCCACATGATAAGTCCCATCATAAGGCTCGCCTTCGTCATTTACCCCTGCACTCACCATAAAACCAACGCTGATCACCGGATTGTTTATGGTACCATTGCTGTTCTGGACCGCATCCGCGTTATAATAAGAGGTAAACTGTCTTGCAATGCCTGTGGCCCAGCCTGTAAAGGATCCCACATAGGTTGAAAAAGAAGCTGCCTTCATATCGCCAACGGCATAGCAATTTGCTACTTTACCTGCATTTACACCAATGAAGGAGGAAACCGCCGGCATCCCTTCGTTTCCATTTTCTCTGCTCGCCTTTCCGCCTGTATTGCCCAAAGCAAAGCAGTTTGCAACAACACTTCTGTTTGTCATACCTATGAATGCGCCGGATTCGGCAAGACCACCGATGGCCGTACAGAAAACTTCCGCATCCGTCCATGAATTAATGATTCCGCCTTTTATAGTCTGGCTCACCAGGCCGCCTGCCCAGGCATTTGCTTTGCTGTGAGTCGTTTCGCTGGAGACGTAGCCCCTGGCATAGCAGCCGTCAACATACGCTCTATCTGTAACACCGGCAAGAAGTCCTGCATAAATACTTGTATTTCTCCTGACAGAAATTACGGCATCTTCTATGCCCAAATTCTTAATGACCGCATTTTCACCTATAACGCCAAAAAATCCATAATAAGTCGTCATTTTGCTCAGGTTCTGACTGTCGCCAGACTCCTCTACATAAGGAGCTTCCACGGTACCTATGTGGATTCCTGTAATCTTGTGCCCCTTTCCGTCAAAGGTTCCTCTGAAATCATAATGTCCAAGTCCGATGGGAAGCCAGGTCTCGCTGGAAACATCAACATCTTCCTCAAGAGCTATATGAATGCCGGAATACGTCACATCATCTGATAAGGACTTTGCAAACGCCCTGAGCTGCTCTTCTGTTTTAAGGATATACGGATCTTCTTCGATTCCGCTTCCGCTTTCAAATATGCCGGTATCAATGCTGTCATCCACAAAGGCTTCCTCTGAGAGAAGGACTCTGCCGCTATAATCCCATGCATAAAGGATACCAACAGAATTAAGCCCATGCTTAAGGTCTCCCATGTTCGGGTTGTTCGCTGCTGAAATCCGTGTAATCCCGCCTGCTCTTTGTGATCTTGTTAAGCCGCGGTTTAATGTGTCTGCAAAATCCGGACTATTGAGTTCCGAATCCGATGAACTCACCACATTTTCTGCCACATATTTGGTAATCGCACTGGATGCTGTCATAAATGCATTTGGAATGCTGCTATTGAAATAACCATTAACAATTGCAGTATTGTTTGTAGCCATGCCGCTGATTCCGCCAATAAGAACTTTGCTTTGATCTGCGCTTTCAGCGGTGACATGGCAATTGCTGAAAACATTATACGCCGTACCGGACTGGGTTCCGAACACTCCACCTGCACCGCATATGGAGTTGGCATCTGTTTTGGCAGAAACGCTTCCAAAGGATGCCCCATTAATCAGAATGCATTTGTTTACAGACATTCCAATAAGGCCTCCTGCATAAGCACTGCCGCTTCCTGAAAATGCAGCAACCGTCACATCTGCATATACATTGGATACCACAGATTCCTGCCCCAATCTCCCTGCAATTCCGCCGGCATAACTGAGTCCTGTGGAATTGCCGGCTTCAACGGTTCCATATACCTGGCAATTATCAATAATGACCCCATTCTCCGTGCTCCCTGCTACAGCGCCTGCCTCAGCAGCCTCTGCATCCCGGGAAATATTCACATCTTCCAGTTTCATGTCAGAAACCTTAGCCCCTGCTGCCAGATAGCCAAAAAGACCGGCATATTTCACAGTGTTTTCCTGTATGCTCAATCCGCTGATTGTGTGACCTTTCCCGCTGAAGGATCCTGCAAAAGGCTCTTCTTTTGTTCCGGCAGGAGTCCATTCTCCGCTTAATTCCAGGTCATTGGAAAGTTCTATATACTTTCCCTGGTAATCATTGCCTTCATTTACTTTCTGGGCAAACCGTTCAAGCTGCAGACTTTCTGCAATGATATAAGGATTCCCTTTACTGCCATTTCCATCTTCAAACACCTGGCTGCCGCCTATTACAGCTTTTGATAAAGCATCATTTACCGCTTCTATGATCCCCTCGCTGCTGTATGTTGCGGAGCTAATGGCATCCACATCGGTTGAATTGGCATTTATAATTTTTTCAAAAATCAGTTTTGCCTGTTCCCATTTACTTAACGTCTCATTTTGAGAGATTTCCTGTATCTCTGTAATTTGATTGTCAGCAATCGTGACCTTTAACGTAATGGTACTTTTATATCCTTCGCCGCTTCCGGTATAAGTACCATCCTCATAGTCTCCCATCAGGCCTATGTTTCTTGCTTCAACAAAAGCCGGTACTGCATTCTCAAGCATTGGTTCCGTTTCTTTTATGCTCTCGTTTTCCGGCTTTTCTGCATCTTCTTTTGTCTCGCCGGATGCTGCTTCGGATTCTTTTACATCTTCTACAGTCTCCTCAACCGTTTCCCCGGCCCCTTCTGTCTCCTCTAGGCTCTCTTCCGTCTCCTCAGGATCTGTTTCCGTTTCCTCCAGGTTCTCATCTGTCTTTTCCCCAGGCTCTTCTGTGCTCTCTTCTTTGGTCTCCTGCGCCGCTTCATCTGTTTCTTCTATTACGGTTTCTTCTCCACCGGCATTATCCTGTGAGATCACTTCCTCTTCCGAACTGGCTTCTGGCGCAGCTTCCAATGATTTTTCTGATAAAATTTCTTCAGAAAAAGAAGCATTGTTGTTTAAACTCATGTTAATTCCATTGCCGTCTGCATATGCAGGCATAACGCAAGAACTTACCATGACGAAAACCAGCGCTGTGCTCAATCTCCTTTTAAATCTTTTCTTACCCCAAGAAAATTTCAATCCATTATCCTCCTTGTAATTGAATTAGCATTCTAAGTAAATACTTTAGTTAGTCCAAGCTAACCAAATTTTACCATTTCACCATATTTATGTCAATTTGGCTAATGAGAATATCTTGTCATTAAATTACTTATTGATAAATTTATAACAAAAGGAGAGTTCTGAAACCGTTTTTTTCAAGAATAATTAATAAAGCTTGCTTTATGGCAAGAAGGAGCTTTGACAAAGCATTTAAGTATCAAGAAGCAGATAAAGTAGAAGTAAAAGGCTACACGTTTTAAAATATCCGTTAAAAAACCAAAAAAATCCACAAAATCACTATAATATCATGATTTTGTGGATTATGTTCCGATACTCCTTCCTTCACTAAATAATAGAAAGTGCCAGTTCATCATCCTGGTAAAAGAATTCTGCCTGCACTCAGCAGAGATTTCTTCCTCTTCAAACGGTGAATCAGAGATCGTTAAAATACACAATGCATCTGTTTTTCCATAAGCCGCATTGGCATAAAGGGCGGTGGACTCCATCTCACAGGCCAGAACTCCCATATCGGCCCATGACACACCTGTTTTCGGCAGCTCCGGTTTATAAAATGCATCTGTACACAGAATATTGCCGACATGATACGGCAGATCCATCTCTTCTGCGCTCTGTACTGCCTGACGTAATAATTTGTAACTGGCTGTACAGGAATAATCTCCCGGCAACTGGTATGCTGCCAGATAGTTCGTATCCGTACAACTGCCCATGGCAATGATTACATCCCGCAGTTTCACCTGAGGCTGCATCGCTCCGGCAGTTCCGATCCGAACTAAATTCTTCACACCGTAAAAATGAATCAGCTCATAAGAATAAATCCCAATGGACGGACAGCCCATTCCAGTTCCCATCACTGATACCCGTTTGCCCTTAAAGTAACCGGTATATCCCAGCATTCCTCTTGTATTAGTCAATCGGATATTCGCAATCCGCTTCGCTACTTGCTCATGACCTCGTAGCTGCTATCGCAGCTTGTCAGAAGGGGCTTACACCCCTTCTGACACAAGTAAGTCCCCACCCACCACTTATGCCTTTCCGGCATTGAAGAGGGGGACTTACTTGATGAGGTTAAACTGTGTTACATTTTCCAGGAAATTGTCAGCAATAAACTTCGCCCGCAGCGGATCGCCTGGAAGCAGAATCGATTCTGCAATATCACCCGGTCTTGCATCAATATGAGGAGTTGGTGTGTGTTTCATAGCATCAATTTCATTCATCCTTTTATCGTCCTTTCCTTTTGCTTTTTACCATTTCTTCCACTTCTTTTCGTTCCGGGATTGATGGGGCCGCCCCCGGCCTGGTTACTGCAATGGCCGAAGCTACAGACGCCCGATACAAAACATCCTCAATCTTTTCATCTCTCATAATCCCGGAAATAAAATATCCTGTATAAGTATCTCCTGCCGCCGTTGTATCAACCGCTTCCACCCTTACCGCCTCCTGACGGTAAATCTGCTGTCCATCCCAGTAAACAGATCCTTTTCCCCCAAGTGTCATGACAATTTTGGCATCAGGAAATTTCGCCGCCAGCTTTACCAGCACCGCTTCATCACTTTCGCCCGATGTTTCTGCTAAAGATGCTGCTTCCACCTCGTTCACCAGAAAGTAATCCACCAGGTTTAACGGCAGTTCTAAAACCTTATGATCCATTGGAGAAGGATTCAAAACAATGGTCATTCCTATTTCATGTGCCCGGCTGATGATATATCCCAGTTCACTGATCTCATTTTGCAGAACAACAAAATCCCCGGCACAAAAACCGGACAGAACCTGTTCAGCCTGTTCTTTACCGATCCTTTGATTCGCTCCACCGAAAAGAATGATGCAGTTATCCCCTTCACTGTCATTCTGGATCATTGCATGGCCACTTTGAACTTCATTGTGGACTGCAACACAGCCGGTATCCACCCCTGCCTGGTTCAGGACCTCCAGCAAAAATTCGCCCTCATTCCCGATGGCCCCGGCATGATATACTTCTTCCCCTGCTCTGGCCAGGGCAATGGACTGGTTTAACCCTTTCCCGCCACTGAACACATTTAAATATTCTGAAGATATGGTTTCTCCTTTGCCCACAAAGTGTTCTACTTTATATACATAATCAATGTTCATAGAGCCAAAATTCAATAGTTTCATACTATACCTCGTAGCTTTTTATGGTTTGGATCAGCAGTTCTTTAAAACGCGCCTTATCAAACTCCATTGCAACAAGCACATTCTTTTCACCACTTTCTACCGGATAGCAGACTTCTCTGCCAATATCCTCCTTTGGTGCCATCCCGATATAATCCCGGTAATCGCAGACAGTCATTCCTCTTGTGTACTCTCCCTTTGTCTCCACATCTACATGCATTGGCAGTGCACAGGTAATAATCCCAGGATCAATCAACCATGCTATGGCACAAGCATCACACAGTTGTGATTGCCGTCCCTGATTGACCGAATATTCCAGTAAACCTGCTGCCGCTGCCGCTACTGGCCCCGGCAACGCCTTAAGCTGTTCCACTTCATCCATTGTCATGGAATTCTGGCGGCACAGGTTAAGACCAACCATACGGATGGGAATCCCGGATTCAAAAACAATTTTTGCTGCCTCCGGGTCCACAGCTATATTAAATTCCGCACAGGCATTATAATTTCCGTTTGTAACCGAGCCACCCATGGAGACGATTTCCGAAATCTTATGTTTTAACTCCGGCTCCTTTAAAAGTGCCTGTGCTACATTCGTCAATGGCCCCAGGGTTACCAGCGTCATGTCTGTCTGATAACGAAACGCATCAATCAGCGCATCCACCGCATGTTCCTTTCGTGGCGCTCCTTTCAGCCCCGAAACCATAATATTTCCCAATCCGCTGCTGCCATGAACATATTCTGCCCGCTCAGGTTTTGCAAACATGGGCATATCGTAGCCTGCATAAACCGGAATATCTCCATATCCTGCCAGCTCCGTCAAATATCTGGCATTACGAAATGTATGATCAAGTCCGGTATTTCCCCCAACCGCCGAAATCCCGGCAACAGCCAGATGCTTCATTGCCAGCAGCAGTGCAAAACTGTCATCAATTCCAGGATCACAGTCAATCCATACTTTTTTACTCGTCTCCATTGTTTATGCACCTTCTCTCTTCAGTCCTTTTTCTATCCGCTTCTTCTGATTGATCCGGATCATATTGATCAATACAAGGGCAATGATTGTTGCTGCATAGGGAATCATTTCAATGAATTCCGTTGGGAAATTAGTTCCCTGGCTCTTCAGCGTTGTTGCCAAGGCATCGGAAAACCCAAAGAAAACTGCTGCCACCGCGGTTCCGATGGGATTACTTCCGGCAATATTCATCGCAGACAAACCGATATATCCTCTGCCGTTTGTCATGTTCTTCATAAAGAAACTAACCCAGCCCATTGACATGAATGCTCCGGCAAAACCGCAAAGCACTCCTGAAACCAGAAAAGAAATATAACCAATTTTTTTCACATTGATTCCTACCGATGATGCTGCCTGGGGATTTTCCCCAACTGCCCGCATCCTGAGTCCCAGCCGGGTCCGATACAAGAAAAACCATACCAGATAGATGCTCAAAAATGCCAGATAAGTGAGCAGGTTATGTCCCGACAGGATCTGTCCCAAAAACGGGATCTTATTAATTAGAGGTATTACCACCGAAGGAATGGTATAAGCCTTAATCGCTGCCGATGTAGCCGCCTTTTCCCCGGTCAGCAAATACATAACAAATACGGTGCCGCCTCCGGCAATCAGGTTAAATGCAATACAAGTCAGATAAAGATCTGTTTTTCCGGACAGATTGGACAATGCCAGTACCCCGCCGGAAAGCACACCAAAGATAACCGCTCCCAGCAAACCAATCCAGACATTCCCGGAAAAACCGGCAAAAATAACACCTGCCAGGGCTGCCGAAAGCATCATTCCTTCCAGTGCCATGTTAAGCATTCCGGCTTTCCGGTTAATGACCGCTGCCAATGCCACAAAGATCAGCGGTGTTGACAAACGCAGTACTGAAAATCCAAAATTTGCAAACCATTCTATTGTAAACATATGCGTTCCTGCATGGAGCTTACTCCACGCTCTCCTTCCCGGCTTCTGCTGCACTGTCTGCCAAAATTTCCTTTGCTTCTTTTTCCCGGTCCTTTTTCATGTCTTCCTGGGCCGCTTTATAGATCAGTTTCTTCTTATATCTTCCCATGAATTCCTCCGCCGCTACCAGAAGAATAACGATCCCCTGGATAACCGTAATGAATTCAATGGGAATATCACCCTTGGAGTTTACAACATCGGCACCGATCCGGATATATGCCAGCAGAACCGCCGCTACCGGAACCAGAATCGGATTCCTTCTGGCCAGAACGGCTACCATCAGGCCATCAAAACCATGCTGGGTACTGACGACCCATTTGTAACGGTCATAATTGCCCAGGATCTCACACGTACCGCCCATGCCGGCAAAAATACCGCCAACCAACTGAGCCAGAATAATCGTCCCGGTCATGTTGATACCGCTTGCTTTAGCAAAGTTCGGATTACTTCCCACAACCCGCATCTTATATCCGAAAATGGTCTTATAAAATAAAACCCCAACAAAAGCCACAGCAATCAAAGCCACAAAGAATCCCGACTGAACCCGGAACTTTCCAAAGATCATGGGAAGCTTTGCCGATTCCGGAATCATATAGGATCCCAGGGAACCGATTGACGGATCCCGCATAAAATACTTCAGCACCCAGATGGATAAAAATGTCAAAATGCTGTTAAGCATCAGGGAAACCACCACAATATTGGCCTTAAACTTAACATCCAACCAGGCCGGAATAATGGAAACCAAGAACCCTACTACTCCACCAACTGCCAGCAGGATCAAAAGCATAACCGGTGCCGGCAGGCCCGCCCCGTTTAATGAAATAGCCGTCAGAGAAACAATACACCCTGAAAACATGAATATGCCTTCACCGGAGAGGTTAAACTTATTCACTGCATACATAAAACAGAAACATAATCCGGTAAATGTAAACGGAATCGCCAGATTAATTATGCTTCCGACTCTCCGCACGGAAGAAAACGGGCCTAACACAAATTGTTGAATAACGTAGACCGGATTATCACTGATGGTAAACAATGTAACCAGTGCAATCCCGTAAGCAATGCCAATGGCAACAAGGATGCGCACCAATTCGACTGTTGTTTCTATTCGCCTTGTTTTACTCATAGCACAGCCTCCATTTCTTTTGCTGTCATTGTCTTAATACCCAGCATATATTCCCCTAATTCATCTTCTGAAACGATATTCGCCTGCTTAAATGCTGCTACAATCTTTCCTTTTCGCATAACCAGCAGCCGGTCGGAACACTCCAGCACTTCATTCAAATCGGCTGAAATCAGCAGGGAAGCCGTCTTTTCTTCCCTTGATTTACGGACAATTGTCTTGCGGATCATCTCCGCTGCACCGACGTCAATTCCCCTGGTAGGCTGATTGGCCAGAATAAAATTGCTGCCGGAAGTAAACTCTCTGGCCACCACCACCTTCTGGATATTGCCACCGGAAAGCATCCGTACCGGCTGGTTTCTGTCATCGCAGGCAATTTCAAAATCTTTAATACACTGATCTACAATCTGGTCAATATATTTTCGATTAATAAACGGCCCCTTCCGGTACTGCGGCTGAAAATACCGGTCTGAAATGATATTATCCCGGATTGACATATCTCCGGCACAGCCAAAATCCATTCTGTCTTCCGGAATAAATGCCAGCCCCAACTGCCGGATCTGGTGAACGGTTTTTCCTGATATATCGGTTCCGTTAATGGATACTTCACCGGAAGAGAAGATGCCAAGTCCTGATAATACATCAGAAAGTTCACTCTGGCCATTTCCTTCTACACCGGCAATGCCTACCACCTCACCCTCCCGAATATCAAGAGATACACCATCCAGTACGGTCTTGCCCATTTCGTTGATCTTGGTCAGATCCTTAATATGTACAACAACCTTGCCAGGCTCCGGCTGCTCTTTGTCAATTTTAAGCACCACATCCCGGCCAACCATCAGCCGTGAAATATCGGATTCGTTCATATCCTCCAGTTCATAGCTGCCCAGGCAAAAACCGTGACGCAGGACCGTAACACGGCTGCAGATCCGTTTTACTTCTTCCAACTTATGGGAAATAAAAATAATCGAATGTCCGCTGTCCTTTAACAGAATAAGCTGTTCAAACAATTCATCTGTCTCCTGGGGCGTCAGGACCGCCGTGGGTTCATCCAAAATAATAATTTTCGCTCCCCGGATCAATACTTTCATGATCTCAACTTTCTGCATCTGACCAACCGAAAGATCCATTACTTTCATTTTGGGATCAATATTAAAATTATACTTTTCCCCCACTTCTCTGGTCATTTCCACCGCTTTGTTATAATCAAACGTTCCTTTTTTCATGGGTTCGATTCCCAAAACCACATTCTCTGCTACAGTCAGTGACGGAACCAGCATAAAATGCTGATGTACCATTCCGATGCCTTTATCAATGGCATCCAGTGTATTTTGAATCTGAACCTCCTGCTCTTGTACCAGAACACGTCCGGACTGGGCATTTTCCAACCCAAAGAGAACTTTCATCAACGTCGTTTTTCCTGCTCCGTTTTCCCCTACCAGAGCCAGGATCTCCCCTTCATTCAGCCAAAAGGTAATGCCCTTATTGGCAACAAATCCATTACTGTAAATCTTGGTAATATTCTCCATTCTCAAAACTTCACCAGACATATCTTCCTCCTACGGCAAACTGCCGAAATTTCTGTAAAAAATCCCGGCAGTTTACGTTTTGTTCTGTTAAGGTGCCACACTGTCAAGCATTGCCTGATACTCGGCCTCATCTGCAAAATCATAGTAAGATTTTACTGTCTTTTCGCCGCTGATGATCTTTGCCTGCGCCTCTTCCATCTTCTGGCGCACTTCTTCAGGAACGTTTTCTTTGAAGAAATCATTATCAACATATCCAACCGAACTTTCCGCCAGACCCAGACGGTTCACTTTTTTCCAGACATCTTTTCCAGCCTCTACATCATGGAAAAACGATACAAAAGAATCACCGACATTTTTCAGCATGGAGGTTAAAATCACATCGGCAAGTTCCGGATTCTCGGAATTTTTATAATACTGATACTGATCGGAATCCACACCAATTGCCCAGGTATTCAATTCTTTACAGGCTTCAAACAAACCGCCGCCTGCTCCGCCGGCCACCTGATAGAATACATCAGCTTTTTTATCTCTTGCCTGAGACAGACAAAGTTCTTTCATCTTGGCCGGATCCGTCCAGGAACCAACTGCCGCTTTAACAACTTTGCAATCCGGATCATAATCCTGAACACCATTTACAAAACCGGTAACAAAGTCAGCAATAACCGGATTATCCATTCCCACATTAACTGCCACAACTTTTGATTCAGACATACCGGCGGCCAGTTGTCCTACCATGTAAGAGCCCTCATTCTGGGCATAGAAAATCAGAGCCATGTTTTCCGGTATCTCAGATTCATCCATAGAATCATCAAAACATACAAACTTAACCTCCGGATATTCCTTTGCCAAGCGGATCAAAATATCACGATACGTAGAGGATGCCACGATATATTCATAACCTTCGTCAATGGTATCCAGCATGGCATCTTCCCATTTGTCCGCTTTTGTCTCATCACCGGCTTCAACTGTCTTACAATCCCAACCTTCCGTGCGCAGTATTTTCATACCCTCTTCACCGGAATCATTAAAAGACTTGTCCCCCAGATTTCCCACAATATAGGCAATCCGCCCTTTTTCGCTGCCCTTGGCTTCCGGTGCCCCACTTTCAGTTTTTGTTTCCTGGCTGCCGCTATCACCTGCACTGGAAGATTTTGTTGTTCCTCCCGAACCACATGCTGTAAGACCGGCTGCCATTGCCGTTGCCATTACCACCGCGATTACTTTTTTTACACTTTTTTTCATATAAAACCTCCTCTTTTTTGTTTGGTTTCTTGTTTTATCTTCAGCCCGATGTCAGGTTGCGGACCCACTTCATGGATCGAATCCGCCAGACTCCCACCAGTGCTTCTAATACAATATTAAATTTAATGATTCCGATCACCGCCGCCGGAGGCCAATTGAAAACAAAAGCACCTAATGATGCAAGGGGTATGGTAATCAGCCACATGGTAAAGATATCTGTGACCAGCCCGGTCTTCCCATCTCCCCCTGCCCGCAAAGTAGCAATGATTCCGGTCATCTCAACACCGGAAAACGGCCAGATGAGTGCCAGAATCGCCATAAATTGTATGGCATAAGCCCGGGTCTCATCAGTCAGCCGGTAAAGCTTTGTAAACGGTATCCCAAACAGAAGCGTTATCAGCCCCAGTATCATTCCTCCAGCAAGTCCAAGAACCAAAACACTGTAAGCCTGCTTTTTAATCTCCGTCTTCTTCTGACCCGAACCGATGGTTTTACCAATGGAAACACTGCAAGCCTGTAAAACTCCATTCATAACGCAGGCAACCAACTGGTAGAATGTATTGGCAATGTTATAGCCGCCAACTACGCTGATACTCATCTGCCCGGTGATTGCACTTCCCGCTGTGGTTCCCGTTGCCCAGATCAGCTCATGGACAACAATCGGAATACCAACCAGATAAAAATTCCGGCTTAGCCGTTTGTCCGCTTTCAGTAAATCTCTTACTTTCATCTGAATTTTCTTTTCTTTTTTAAAGACAAATATTCCCAGAATAGAAAATTCCACCAATCTGGCAATCACAGCTCCCAGAGCCGCTCCCTGAATCCCCATCTGAGGAAGTCCAAACTTACCAAAAATCAGGCAATAATCCAGCAAAATGTTAATGGGATAAGAAATCACATTGGCAATAAATGATATCTTAACCTGTTCAATTCCCCGGCAGCAAGCAAACATCATAGTACTCACACCACAGGGAAGATACATCCAGGCCGCGATCCGCAAATAGGAAGCTCCCAGCTCAATGATGGCCGGGTCACTGCTGTAAATCCGCATAAATATCCGGGGAAATGTCAGTACCAGACATGAAATCCCCGTTCCGAAAACAGCAACTGCCCGAATACCTGTGGCAAAAAGTATTCTTATCTCTTCCTTGCCCTGACGTCCCCAATATTGAGCAATCAGGACGCAGCATCCGGCCGAAAGGCCGCTGCATAAAGTATAGAAAATAAAAAATATCTGCTGTGCCTGGGAAACCGCCGACATTTGCACCTGGTCAATCCGTCCCAGCATAATGCTGTCTGCCGTATCAACACTAACCCGCAAAAACTGCTGCAGGATGATCGGTACTGCTAATATCAGGATATTAGAATAAAACTGAGACTCCTTAACAATGGGAAAGTTTTTGCTCTTTACGAAACTCATAGTGTACGGCTGTTACCAATGCAGCCAATCAACCATTCCTTAAACAAATCAACATGGATATCCACTGCTACCTTCACATTAGGCTGCCTGCCCAGGGTATTTCTTAAATCTACTGCCGTATGTCCCACCGTATAGGAATCCACGCATTCAACATCCACAAAGTAATCTTTACATACCAGACACTGGGGACACAAGGCCGCCGCCAGGGCCAGGGCATCGTGCATCATCGCATCCTCGCCGCCATTTTCATTCCGCCTGAACATATAATCCAGAATATCGGCTGTCAGCACCGCAGCTTTTGTTCCCACGCTTCTTATAGTTTCTGCATCCTGATAATTCAGAATTGCCAGTTCCGTCACATCCAGGCCCACCATTGTGCAAGGAATCCCGGCTGCCAGAACCAGCTTGGCCGCTACCGGGTCCACCCAGATATTAAATTCCGCTGTGGTGGAAACATTCCCGCCTTTTACTGCCCCGCCCATGAACCAGATATGCTTGATTTTTTCTGCAATGTCCGGATAGAGGGAAAGCGCAATGGCAATATTGGTCATGGGGCCAATGACAAGCAGTTCCAACTCACCGTTCAGTTCGTCTGCTTTCCGGCGGATCACTTCAATTGCATTTTCTCTTGCAAAATCACTGGTTGCGGCAATTGGCAGCACAATATCACCAAGCCCCGTCCGGCCGTGAGTGTTACCATAGTACGGCGGTCTTAGAAACAGGGACTTCCCAGCTCCCCGGGCAACCATAACATCAGCGCCAAGATACTCCATCAGATTCAGATTATTCTGTGAGGTGTGCTGGTGCGATACATTTCCATTTACCGAAGTAATAGCCGCCAGTTCAACCTCCGGGCTGTATAAAGCAGCTATAATTGCAATTGCATCATCAGTACCCGTATCGCAGTCAATAATAAATGTTCTCTTTGCCATTGCCGTCAACCTCGCTTTCTTCTTATGCCTTTGATCTATTTCAATAGGATAACACTTTCCGAAAGTATTTATTTTATTAAATAATATCACTTTTTTTATATTTGTCAATTACCATTATATAATTTTAATAAAAATAAGCTTCAGAAAAACTATTTATTATGTATTTTTTACATCCCTCCTTATCTTCGTCGTTGACAAATATATCTTTCTGTATCATAATTCATTTATAACAATGAAATGGAGAGTTCTCATGACAATCAAAGAAATTGCCCAATTAGCGGGTGTATCTATATCAACCGTATCAAAAATCGTAAACGGCAAGGATGACAGCATTAATCCAAAAACCCGTAAGCGTGTTCTCGAGATTGTAAAAGAGTATAACTATACGCCTTATGCCAGTGTCAAACTTGTTTCTGAGGCCAAGACTTTTGTATTGGGGGTATTACTTAATTCCTTCACCAGATCAAGCCTGTTTTTAAATGGCGCTATTGCTGTTGCTCAAAAAAACGGCTATGGACTTCTGGTCTACGACAGTCTGGGGTCACTGGAAACCGAACTAAAAAACATCACTACACTATGCAAAAGTCAGGTAGACGGCGTAATCTGGGAACCGGTGAATAATGAAAGCAAAGAACACGAGCAATATTTTAAAAAATATAAAATTGAAGTCTGCCTCATTAATGCCCCATTTGACCCGAATCATTATTTTATCGATTTTTCCCAAATCAGCTATGAGGCGACCAAACTCCTCCTTTCTTATGGTCATACAAAAGTAGGATGCCTGATCAGGCGTGGCAGCATCCGTTCAAAATTAGCCCTTGAAGGTTTCAAAAAATGCCTTCTCGAACATGGGATTCCTTTTCGAGATGACATGATTCTTCCCGAGGAAAATGATGAATGGCACAATCAGATCTTTGCACATTTACTGACCGGTATTATCAGTACCCATTTTACTTCCGCTCAATTGCTGGTTGAAGATTTAGAAAAAAAAAGGCTGCAGATGCCATATAACCTTTCACTAATCAGCTTAAGGGATGATCTGCGGGGGATTACCCAGCCTTGGAAAATATCCAGCATCCGCATTCCTAATTATGAATTTGGTTCTTTTGTTTGTGAACGTCTCATTGAAAAATGTGAAAAGAGGCAGTTCAATACAGAAAATTTCCAAACCGCTTATCCGATAGAGAACACACACAGCCTGGATGTTCCTTATTTTTCCCAGACCAAGCAGATCGTGGTAGTTGGAAGTATTAATATAGATGTAATCCTGAATGTAACCGAACTGCCGCAGCCGGGCCAGGTTACCAGTACAAATACCAGCTTTACCAGCCCCGGCGGAAAAGGCGCCAATCAGGCCGTGGCTGTCGCCAAACTGGGACATCGGGTGTCCCTGATCGGAAAAGTAGGTAATGATTACGACTCCGCTCTCGTCTATTCGATTATAGAAGAAAACCACGTAAACACTCTGGGAATTCTGCGGGACCCCCAAGCCGAGACCGGCAAGGCGTATATCCACCTTCAGGACAACGGGGAAAGCACGATCACAATTTTGAACGGTGCCAATGAAACCCTATGCCCAGAAGAAATCCTGATGCATAAGGACCTCTTCCAAAATGCCAGCTATTGCTTATTACAAACGGAAATCCCGGAAAACACTGTTGAAGCCGCCGCCCGTCTGGCTCACGAATGCGGTGTAAGGAACATTCTGAAACCAGCAGTGATGAAGCGGCTGCTCCCGTCATTAATGAAGTACATAGATATCTTTGTACCCAATAAGGCAGAAGCAGAGCTGCTGTGCCCGGAAGAAACCACAATTGAAGGAAAAGCAGAAGCGTTTATCAGGCATGGTGCCAAGTCCGTTATTATTACTCTCGGACATTCAGGCTGTTATATCAAAGATCCGGCTTTTACCGGTTACCTTCCGGCCATCCATTTTTCGACTATTGATACCACCGGGGCCGCGGATGCTTTCATTGGCGCATTGGCCGCTTACTTAAACGATGGGTATTCGATTGAGCATGCCGCCCGAATCGCTACCTATGCTGCCGCCTTCAGTGTTGCCAGACAAGGCGTCATACCGGCACTGATCGACCGCAATTCACTGGAAGCTTACATCAAAAAAGTGGAACCCAACATGATTCAGATTGGAAATAGGGAGGTATTTACATGAAAATAAAAAAACAGATGCTGACCGATTCCTTAGAAAAACAAAAACAAGAGTTAAAAGAGCTGGGCCGGACACTTTTTGCCTGTCCCGAAGTCGGATTCAAGGAAGAAAAGACAGCCGCTCATCTCCTGTCATTTTTTCAAAAAAATGGTATCTCCTGTCAGGGCAATCAATCCCTGACCGGTGTCCGCGCGGATATTGGAGAGGGAAATGGCTCCGGTTATCATATTGCCCTGGTCGCCGATATGGATGCCCTTTATACCGGCAGCGGCGATAAAAAACAAGCGATCCACTCCTGTGGCCACAGCATCCAGGTTGCTGATATGGCCTTTTCCATGAAGCTGATAAAAGAAAGCGGACTGCTGGAGGAAACCGGAGGCAGCATTTCTTTTATCGCCACCCCGGCCGAAGAATTTATTGATCTGGAATATCGAAAAGCCCTTGTACAGGCCGGGAAAATTCGTTTTTTCTCAGGAAAGCAAAATCTGATTGCCGATGGTTTCTTCGATGACTTTGACTGTATTTTATCGGCCCATGTAAATAGCGAAGAACATAGCCTTTTTGATATTGGCAGCAGCCTCACCGGTTTTACAAAAAAACGGATCATTTTCACCGGACAGGCCGCACATTCCGGAGCACTGGCCCACCAGGGGCGCAATGCCATGCATGGAGCAGCGCTATTTATCAATGCATTATCTTTTTTAAAGGAACAGTTTCCACCAGAAAAAGGAATTCATATTGCTCCGGTTATCACCAATTGCAGCGGCAGTGTCAATACCGTCCCGGACCAGGCTGTTTTAGAAACCTATGTCCGGGCCAATTCCCTAAACACCCTGCTTGAAACCTGTCAGTCACTGGATAGCTGTGCCAATCATTGTGCCCTTGCACTAAATCTAAAATGTTCAATCGAAAACCAGACCGGATATATGCCTCTTCAACAGTCTGAACCGCTGCTTCCAGTTGTTTTCCAGAATATGCTCACCGTTTGTCCAGCCGAACGGATTCTTAAAAATCCGGTTTCCGGAGCATCCGGTGATATTGGCGATTTGAGTTACCTCATTCCCTCCGTGCAATTCGGATTTTCCGGTATTGAGGGTCAGATTCACAGTGCTGATTTCACGATTCGTGATGAAGAAAATGTCTACACAAATGTGGTCCGGGTAGTTTTGGGAACCATTTACGATTTGCTGACAAAGAAAGAATTGCAGATAAAGTATGATGATTACGATATTCGTAAAAAAACATACTTAAAGGACTGGCTGGGAATTTCTTAGAACAATATTACCTGGGTGCTTTCAATTAAAACACCCCATGAATTCAATACCAATTCATGGGGTGTTCTCTGTCAGTCTATATTATCTCCATTGCTCTCAATTACTTTTTTATACCAATCAAATGATTTCTTTTTTCTTCTCTGCAGCGTACCACTTCCGTCATCTGCCCTGTCCACATAGATAAAACCGTATCGTTTACTCATCTCTCCTGTAGAAGCAGATACAATGTCAATGCAGCTCCAGACCGTATACCCCATCAACTCCACTCCGTCCTCCATAGCTTCTTTCATTGCCTGAATATGACTTCTTAAATAATCAATGCGGTAATCGTCCTGTACGTTTCCATCCTGTCTGATTTCGTCTTTTGCACCCAAACCATTTTCAACAATGAACAACGGCTTCTGATAACGGTCATACAACTGGTTCATGGTAATTCTAAGTCCCAGGGGGTCAATGCCCCAGCCCCACTGGCTTGTTTGCAAATAAGGATTTTTCACAGAGCGGATAATATTGCCCTCATTTGAAACCTTATCATTCATATCCGCAGCCACACAGCGGCTGGAATAATAGCTGAAAGAAACAAAATCCACCGTATTTTTTAAAATCTCCAAGTCTCCCTCTTCCACAATGAGACTGACTCCCTTGTCATGAAAAAGTTTCCTGGCATAAGACGGATAAGCTCCCCTCACCTGGACATCAATGAAAAACAAATTCTCCTGCTCTTTCTTCACAGACTGCCATACATCCTCAGGATTACAGGAATAAGGATAAAAGCTGCCTCCTGCAAGCATACAGCCCACCTGATTCTCCGGATCCCATTCATGTGCCAGCTTAGTGGCCAAAGCGCTGGCCACCAAAATATGATGAGCAGACTGGTAAGTAACCTGGGCTTTATTTTCCCCTTCCTGAAATGCAATTCCCGCACCGGAAAAGGGGCTGTGTAAAATAATGTTAATCTCATTAAAAGTCAGCCAGTATTTTACTAATCCTGAAAATTCCTTAAAACAGACATTTGCATAGTGCAGGAAAAAATCTAAAACCTTTCTGTTTCTCCAGGAACCGTATTTTTCCACCAGTCCCATGGGGATATCAAAGTGGCACAAGGTCACCAAAGGTTCCATACCATACTTTTTACACTCCAGAAACATATTGCGGTAAAAATTGATTCCAGCCTGGTTGGGTTTTTCCTCGTCTCCGTCAGGAAAAAGCCTTGACCATGAAATAGATGTACGGAATACTTTAAAGCCCATTTCTGCCATTAAAGCAATATCTTCTTTATAATAGTGATAAAAATCAATTCCCTCATGGCTGGGATAATATTCCCCTTTCTGCAATTCAGGGCAAGGAACATTTCCCGTCTTTACCTTCAGCCTTCCCACTCCATGAGGAATCATGTCAATGTTGCCTGGTCCCCGGCCACCTTCGCGAAAGGCACCTTCCGCCTGATTGGCGGCAATGGCCCCTCCCCAAAGAAAATTCTCAGGAAATTTAAAATCGTTCAAATCATTCCTCCTCTTCCGGAAGATCCTCAAAACCAATTACCAAAGTCAATACAAAGGACAATACAATTGATAAAATCGTAATACCTGCAATCCATGCAATACTGGTTCCCGGATGCTCCGGATCAATAAACTGAACTCCTGTCAAAACACTGGGAGAAACCATGGAACGGCTGGCAAGTCCCCCGATTCCTGCTAAACAGCCGCAGACAAAACCGGTAATCAAAGAAGCGATCAACGGACGTTTTAAACGAACAGCTACACCGTAAAGTGCCGGTTCCGTTGTCCCTGCAATCAGGGCGGAAGAAGCCGCCGCAAGGGCAGTCTGGCGAAGTTCCCTGTTCTTGGTTTTTAAAGCTACGGCTAAGGATACTCCGCCCAGAGAAAGGTTTGCGCCAATTTCAGAGGGCATAACGGTTCCTTCCATTCCTGTATCAGAAATTGTCTGCAAAATTGTTGGGGTAAACACCCTGTGCATACCTGTAATAACCAGCAAAGGCCAAATTGCACCCATAATACCTACTGCCAGGAATCCAAGCTTTGCCTGTACAAAGAATACGAATTTAGAAATTGACGTACCGATTAAAATTCCGGCAGGTCCAATGATTAAAATTGCAATAGGAGCCGCAATTAACAAAATCAACATAGGCTTTAAGAAGTTTTTCGTCACTGCCGGTGTAATTCTGTCAACACCACGTTCAATATAAGATAAAATCCAGGTCATGCAGATTGCCGGGATTACCGTATAAGTATATTTTACGGATGCTATGGGCACTCCCAGAAAATGGGCCGCTGTTTCTCCCACAGTTACCGCTTCCATCAAACCGCGGAAATCCGGATGAATTAATGTTCCCGCAATGGCAATGGAAAGAAACATATTGGTTTTAAACTTTTTAGAAGCAGAAGCAGCTACCATCACAGGCAGAAAATAAAAGGCCCCGTCACCAATGGAGTTGATGATCTTGTAAGTATCGCTGTCTGCAGACAATATATTTGCCATAGCCAAAAGCATAACCAGCAATTTCACCATGGAACCACCGATAATTGCCGGAATCAACGGGGACATGGTTCCAACAATAGCATCTAAAATGTTATTTCCGATTTTCTTCAGAGTCAAAGGCTCTTTCTTTTCACCCCTTGCAACCTTACTTTCTTCTCCAAAATCTCCTAATTTTAAAACCTCCTGGTAAGCAGTACCAACATGGTTTCCAATGATAACCTGAAACTGCCCCCCTTGCTTTACCACTCCCATAACACCGTCAATGGCTTTGACCGCCCCTTCATTTGCCTTGCTTTCATCCTTTAAGACAAATCTTAAACGGGTCATACAGTGGGTAAGACTGGAAATATTATCAACTCCCCCAATATTTTCCACAATCGCTTTTGATACAACCGCATAATCTCTTGCCATCTCTTCATTCCTCTCTTATCAATTGATGAATACACATAGTTTTTTGCTGATTGTGATTATACTGTTTATCCGATCTGTTGTCATCAGTTCTAAGGCGTAAAAAAACAAGTGACAACGTTTCTCACTTGTTTTTTTTACATAACAGTATGTTTTTTAATATGCAAATTTCCTAATTTAAAGTATTGTCCGATCCTTCGGAAGTATACCGGTACAGCTTTTTCCCCAGCCGTTCCACAATGCTCATGGCAGGCATCTGGGTGGTGATGTCGTAAACCTTTAACCGCATATAAGTCACATAATAAGCTATATTGTAGTCCGATAATTTCGCCACAGTACAGTTTTCTGTATTGGTCACACTTAAGATCTGACAATTTTGTTCCTTAAAACGGATCACATGTCCAATGGTATCGTTGGACTCCCCTGAAACCGAAAACACAATGACCAGGGCATTTTCAAAAAACTTGCTTTCCGTGGGATAATGGGGTTCATCGATATAAAGGCAGAACTTACCCATGCTGGAAAAATACCTTGCCCCATATTTAGCCACAATTCCGGACATGCCGCTGCCCACAAAGATCACATGATTGGCACGGACAATAACTTCCGTCATCATATCCAGCTTTTTCTCAAATTCTTCCGAAGTAGTTTTCTTTAGAAAGTCAATGACTTCCGTCACATCATCCGTTGCATGCAACTCTTTTCCCTTATCAAAATGCTGCTTCAGCTTTATCTTAAACTCTGCATAGCCGTTGCAATCCATCTTCTTACAAAAACGCAAAACCGTAGAAGTGGAAACATGGGCTTCTAAAGCCAGTTCCCTGATTCTCATATACTTCACTTTATCATAGTTTTTCGTCACATAATGATATACTTCCATTTCCAGATCATTCAGTGACTTTACCTGCTCCACACGAAACATCCCTGTGCCCCCTTCTATGAATTGCCTTCTGTACGTTTGTCCATGCCGCCGTCATCCCCAATAGATATGATTCACGCTTTCCCATTATCCGGCTAACAAGGAACTATCTTTTTCACTTAACTATATCACTTTGCATAAAAAAGAACAAGTATTAGAAGATGATGCCGTGTCTGTATGCAATAAAGCCTGTTTAGGCCCGATTCTGGAACTGACTCATATACAGTTTTTCATAAAATCCCTTTCTTGCTATTAATTCATCATGGGTTCCCTGTTCAATAATTGTTCCGTTATTCATAACAAGGATTAAATCCGCATTTCTAATGGTTGAAAGGCGGTGTGCAATAACAAAACTTGTTCTGCCCTTCATGATATTTTTCATAGCTGTCTGAAGCATTAACTCAAGTCTGGTATCCACTGAACTTGTGGCCTCATCCAGGATCAAAATAGCAGGGTCTGCCAGGAAGGCCCGCGCAATTGTTAAAAGCTGTTTCTCACCCACTGATACGTTTGAGGACTCTTCATTTAATACCATATTGTAGCCATCTGGCTGTGTTTTGATAAAATGATTTACATTTGCTGTTTTTGCAGCAGCCTCAATCTCTTGCCGGGTTGCATCCTCTTTCCCGTATTTTATATTATCGGCAATGGTTCCCTTAAATAACCAGGTATCCTGCAACACCATTCCAAAGATCGAACGAAGATCATTCCGTTTCATATCCTTAATTTTCACACCGTCAACCTTGATTGCACCTTCATTTACGTCATAAAAACGCATTAAAAGGTTGATAAGCGTAGTCTTTCCGGCACCAGTTGGGCCGACAATTGCTACCATTTGACCGCTTTTCACGTTAATGTTCAGATGCTCAATGAGCATTTTCTCATTGTTGTAACCAAAAGACACATCTTCAAAGGTAACATTTCCTTTCAGGTTGTCTAATTTTACCGGATTGGAAGTTTCCGGTACTTCTTCTGTTTCAGAAAGAAACTCAAATACTCTTCCACCTGCTGCCATGGCAGATTGAATGGAGGCGGACAATTGCGCCACCTGCTCCAGAGGCTCATTTAGCTGCCACATATATCGGATAAATGCCTGAAGCTGACCAACCGTTATGGCACCTGTAATTGCAAATATCGCACCCAATATGCAAACAGTTACAATCCCTATATAAGTAATGAAGGAAATTAACGGTGACATCAGCCCGGATATAAACTGTGCCTTAAATCCGTTTTCACAGAGATTATCATTAATCTCCTTAAACTGTTCTATAGAATCTTCTTGCTTTCCATATAGTTTAATTTCCGTTAATCCGGTGTATCTTTCTTGAATATAACCATTTAAGTCACCAAGAGCAACCTGCTGTCTTTCAAACATAACAGAAGAACGATTTATAATAAATTTCATGATCAAAGCGCTTCCCGGTATCAGTAAAACTGCAACTGTACCCATAACCGGATTAATATAAAACATCAGCGCTGATGCTAAAATAACGGATAAGAAAGCACTTAATATCCTTGATAAACTCTGCTGCAGCGCATTTGACATGGTATCAATATCATTTGAGATGATACTGAGCATATCTCCAACGGTACGTTTATCAAAATAGCTGATTGGCAGCTTTGTAATCTTTTTTTGCACATCATTTCTCAAATCACGCATTGTGTTTTGTATGCCATTTGTTAAAAAATATTGTGAACCAAAGTTGCTGAGTACATTTCCGATATAAATAGCAAGTAACAGCTTTAAGATTTTAATAACATAGGAAAAGCTGATGGAGGCCCCAGGAACCTTGTTGGCGATATCTACAATATCATCTTTTAGTCTTGTTGTAATCAGACCTTCTACCATTGGTGCCGCCGATAAGAAGCCGGAGTATCCTATGGTAAGGAGAATAGCCACTATAAAAAATTTTAAATATGGTTTTATATATGGATATAATTTTCTCATCGCTCCAGTTCCTCCTTTGTTAATTGTGAATCTGCAATTTCATAATATACATTGCACGACTTTAATAGTTCTTTATGAGTTCCCATACCAACCACTTCGCCCTCATTCAGTACGATTATTTTGTCTGAATTCATGATTGTACTGATTCTTTGTGCAACAATGAATACAATGGATTCTTTTGTTTCCGCCTTAAGTGCGGCACGCAAAGCAGCATCTGTTTTACAGTCCAGGGCAGAAAAACTGTCATCAAAAATATAGATTTCAGGTTTTCTGACCAATGCTCTGGCAATGGAAATCCGCTGTTTTTGACCTCCCGAAACATTTTTTGCGCCTTCACTTATATCTTCCTGTAATTTATCCGGCTTATTCTGAATAAACTCCTTTGCCTGGGCTATTTCAACTGCATGATCTATTTCTTCCGCTGTGGCATGGGGATTACCGAATTTAAGATTTTCTTCGATGGTTCCTTTAAATAAAAATGCTTTTTGAGGGATAAATCCAATTTTTTGGCGGAGTGCCTTTAAGTCATAGTTGCGTGTATCCACACCATCAATTTTAATCGAACCGCCTGTCACATCATAAAATCTTGGAATCAAATTAATCAATGTACTCTTCCCGCTGCCAGTACTGCCGATAAAAGCTATTGTTTCCCCTTTGTTGGCAGTAAAAGATACATCCTTTATAACCGGGAGCTCGCCATCCGGATACTGAAAGGTAACATGGTCAAATTCTACAATACCTTTATTTTCAGCCGTAATACTCTCTGAAGGATTTTTCACTAATGGTTCTTCATCTAATAATTCCTGGATACGGTTTGCAGATACCTGCGCTCTGGGATACATTACAAATACCATGGAAAACAGCATAATCGAGAACATTGCATGAAACTGATACTCTAAGAACGCAACCAACTGTCCAACCTGTAAGGTACCTTTATCAATCATTACACTTGATATCCAAAACACTGCCATCATTGCAAGGTGCAATAAAAAGAAAAAAGCCGGCTGTGTAAATGACATAATTTTAAATAATTTCTTCGAGTTAGAAGCATAGTCGTCATTGGTTTCTGCAAAACGTTCTGCTTCATATTCACTTTTCCGAAAGGCTCTAATGACACGGACCCCTGTTAAATTCTCTCTTGAAATCCGATTCAGCCGATCCATACCTTTTTGCTGCTTCTCGGAAAGGGGATTGGTCAGTCTGGCAATGATAATAACACCTGCTATTATAAATGGAAGACTTCCTCCGATAACCAGAGATAGATTAACACTGGTTCTGATGGTCATAAAAACACTGATAAAGATCATTACAGGAGCCAAAAGCGCAGTCCGAAACAACATATTGGAGAATAACATCAGCTGGAATGCATCATTGGTTGTTCGTGTAATCATGGAAGATACCCCAAATTTATTATATTCTGTGTGGGAAAATCTCTGTGACTGAGCAAAAACATCATTTCTGATGTCACGAATCATATAGGTTGAAATTCTTGATGATGCGAAGGTTAATAAAATGGTCCCTGCACCTCCAAGAATACAGACAATCAGCATAATTCCTCCCATATTCTTAATATAAGCTATATCACCTTTCCCAATTCCATTATCAATCATCCATGCCATAACTGTGGGAATTCCCAGTTGTACCGCTACGAAGCTAAAGATTCCTATGATATTTAACAGAATTAGTTTGGGATATCTTTTCAGATATTTTAACATTAATTTCATAACAAAACCCCTTTCACTTAACTAAATAAAATATAAAAATAATTTCAGCCATATTCCTTGACAGGAAAAGGCTGTTTGACTATTATAAACTATAAGGTTGTCTTATAGTCAAGAAAAAAACAGCAGGATAAAAAGT
Source organism: Lacrimispora brassicae (assembly GCF_054772055.1). Classification (NCBI taxonomy): domain Bacteria; kingdom Bacillati; phylum Bacillota; class Clostridia; order Lachnospirales; family Lachnospiraceae; genus Lacrimispora; species Lacrimispora brassicae. Next base: position 76,799 of record NZ_BRYH01000040.1, read on the forward strand.
GTATTACATTTAATATTTTCTGTTTTTTAATATCCGCTTAGTTAATATGAAATACTTCCACGAAAGGCAATTTTTTTCTAATAATCAAGTTTGTGTCTGTGCTGCGGCCGCAAACATGAAATCCATAAAATGCAGCATAAAACCGAGGTGAGTTTATGTCTGAAAACAAAAATGAATACTTAACAACAGGAGAATTTGCAAAAATCTGCGGAATTCCTAAGCATATTTTATTTTATTACGATCAGATAAATCTTTTTCAACCTGAGATTATAAAGGAGAATGGTTACCGCTATTACTCCTTCCGGCAATTCGATACGTTTTCTATTATCTCCGCATTAAAAAGACTGGGAATGCCATTAAAAGAAATTAAAAAGTACATGGATGAAAGAAACCCTGAAAAATTGGTAGATCTACTGGAACAAAAATCAAATGAAGTGGCTAAGGAAATTATAAAATTAAAAAACACAAAACGCGGAATCGATTTTCTTAAGGATTTAACAGAAAATGCCTTGTCAACAGAATACAATATCATTGAACCGGCTTATCATAAAAGCATGAAAGCGCTATGCAGTACCTTTATGGATAATGGTAATGACAATTCTTATTCAAATTTTTTAACAGAGCTGATCGCATTCCGAAATGATAGCAATGCAAGTATGATTGATTTTCTGGGAGCATCACTTACCATTGATAATATCCGTGAAAAAAGATTTGACAGCTTTTCCTATTTGTATACGAAAACTAACAATGTTGATAAAAAAAACAACACTCTGGTACGAAAAGAAGGCTGGTATCTTCAGGTTTATTATAAAGGAAGCTATCGCAATATTAGTGAAATGTATACAAAGATAATGCAGTACGCAAACGACCATCAGATAAAACTCGGGAAAAATGCTTATGAGGAATATCTTATATTTGAGATAAGTACGAAAAATAGAGATGATTATGTTACGTTAATATTAATTGAAATTGAGGGCGAACCAGAGAAATGTATTTTGATGAAGTGAAATTTATACATTCAGGAAATTTACAGGGTAATTGTGCAAAAATAATCAAAATACATGAAATTATTTATAGCATAATGTTATGAACAGGTAATATTGGCATATAATGGAATTAATAAGATCATTTGAGGGAAGCCATGACCATACACGTTGTTCAACCTGGTGAAACCATATTTTCAATATCAGAGTATTACAAAATCCCTGTTGACAGATTGGTATTGGAAAACGGAATTACAAACCCTAACAATTTAGCAATTGGCCAAACCATCGTGATTGTTCAACCGGAAACACTCTACACCATCCAGGCCGGCGATACTTTGGAGAGTATTGCAGAGCAGCATGGTGTTTCAACAATGGAATTATTAAGAAATAATCCCTATCTTTCCGATAGAGAATTTATCTACCCCGGCGAAACCATAGTTATAAATTATCAAACGAATAAAACAAGAACAATTGCCACTAGTGGTTATACATTTTCTTATATAGAAAAATCTGTTTTAACAAAAACACTTCCTTTTTTATCTTATCTGACCATATTCAATTATAGGGCTACAAGTGAGGGAGACATTATCTCCGGTGCTGACGACACGGAACTTATTCAACTGGCTAAAGTTTATGGTGCCGCACCCATGATGTTCGTTTCCACTATTACGGAAGAGGGAGTCGTCAGCTATGAAGTGACCTACGATATTTTAAATAATCCTTCTGTGCAGGACCGCCTTATTAACAATGCTCTTCTCATACTGAAAACGAAAGGTTTCCATGGTATAAATATATATGTGGAAACTATTACCTATGATAACATAGATCTCATTGCAGAATATTTGAAAAGAGCCTCTGAGATATTTCATTCAGAAGGTTACAGGATAGTGGTTACCATAACACCGGTTGCGAATATTAATACCCCCAACGTTAGTTTTGAAAAAATAGATTATTCAAAATTATCTGAATATGTGGATGGAATTATATTTTCTTCTTATGATTGGGCAAGGTCTTACAGCTATCCAAACTCAATTTTTCCGGTTAATGTCTTAAGAGAGTTATTAGATTATGCGGTCAGTATTATGCCCCCTGAAAAGATTTTTCTGGGAGTCACCACTCTGGGTTATGACTGGACACTTCCCTATGTTCCCGGTGCAACAGAAGCTACCGCAATCAGCTATGATAGTGCGGTACAAATTGCATCGGATAACAATATACCAATACAATTTAATGAAGCAGCACAGTCGCCTTACTTCTACTATGTGGATAGCGATGGGATTATGCATATCGTATGGTTTAAAGATGCAAGAAGCTTTGATGCAAGAGCTAAACTGGTAGAAGAATACGGTCTCCAGGGCTTATCTCTTTGGACCATTATGAAATTTGATGCCCAAATGTGGTTTATTATTAATACTCAATATTACATAGAGAAGTTTTAAATGTGCTTCTCATTCAACCTTTTTAGAGCACTTGTATGATCTGTCCGTTAGTGCTGTTATGAGTATTTCCCATAAGTATTTTATTTACAACTATATCATAACAGCACTTCTTTATTTTCATTCATCATAAGATAATCTGCTTCTTTTCATATAAACCGCCTTTACAAATTCCGAGTTAACCGTATCTTATTTTATAATTCTATAACCTTTATAAACATAATGTACCTTAAATCATAATATTTCCTGGACTCTCCCCACTTGTCCATTCGTTAACATTACTTTGATACCATGAGGGTGAAAGCTACTGTTTGTTAGTATTTTTCCAACGATTCCCTCTGTTAGTTTTCCGGTTCTTTGGTCAGATTTCAATACTATTTTTACTGTTGCACCTATTTTAACATCAATTCTATTTTGTCCGTTCATTTTTCTCCTCGTTTTAGCATCTGTTAGTTTATAACAAATTGTTCTATACATTGACGTTTATTAAATTACGTTTATTAAATCACCTTTATGAAAAATATTTCCATACAGTAAAATTAATTTTGACTAATATTGAATTATCTCATATCATATGCTATAATACAGTTAAGAGGAACAACCGCCCACTGGGGGTTGACCATAAGACATCGAAAATCCACCCGTCCTACTCGCCAAAGTATATCAGGGTGGGTTTTCTTTTTGTTGCAGTGCTAATTTCTATGTATTACTTACAAACTGTAATAATGAACGTAAGCAATGCAGGCAGAAACATACCAAAGGTCATCAAGTCCTTAAAGTCATATTTCATAAGCATCACCCCCATTCTATAAAGAATGAGGTCAACACACCCTGTACACGATTGTTCCATGACAACATTTTACCATATTTTTTCGGGTGTGACAACTTATATATGCCCCAACTGAACCCAACCTGAACCCAAATAATCAGAATCCTAAGGATCGGTTCCATCCCCAGGATTCTGTCTTTTTTATGCTGTTTTCAAACACTCCGGCATTGTCCTTCTTAAATTCTTAGGTCCTGGTTTAACATAAATCTTTGTTGTTTTCAAGCTGGCATGACCCATCCAGTCCATAATGAAGTTATCTTTAGCCCCCTTGTCTTTTAATCTCTGACCAAAAGTATGACGGAAAGCATGACTGCTGAAATCCTCGTTTTGAGTCATAGGGCATCATCCTTTCAATTAAGAATATCATATATGCCCTTAAAAATTGTGTCCAGTTAATTATAGCCGATCCAACTTATGTTTTGTTACATTTACCATTTGTTGGACGACAAATCAATACAGCAAATAAATTGGAAAAGTACTTGAAAAACTGGTATTATTGGTATTAATTATTTCTTTATAAAAGTAACATTAAAACTGAAATAATCACTTTATTAACCTTCTTAATTAATCCTTTTCTCGGCACAATTATTTTTCCTTTAAAATCTGTTTTAAAACCAGCCTTATTTTAATTACAACGTCATAAAATTTCAGTAACAGCTTATAATTCCTCAGTCAGCAATTATAACGCCAACCTTCCTTATGTGAATGTCAACGAAAAAGTTTACCACTCGCTGACGAATTTGTTTACCACCTCGCTAACTAAATAGTTTGCCACTTATCAGATATTTGCTAATGAATTTGTTTACCATTAGCGCTAGTGAAAAAGTTTACCACTTGCTATCGAATTTGTTTACCACTTTGTTTCTTAATATAGGGAAGCACAAATGTACTTCCCCTATGTTGTTACCATCCACAGAATTCAGGAAATTCGATTCCATGATTTCTGAGAAGTTCTTCCAGAGTATCTGCATGTG